>NZ_JBVIFS010000001.1:378092-524773 GCF_055571215.1 Streptomyces sp. NPDC030995 | reverse complement strand
CCGGAATCGGCGGGAGAACTAGGGGGACCACTGCCCCTCCGGCTACCTCGGCCCGGAGGGCCAGCAGCAGAGTGCCCTTTGTGGGTTGTCTTGCCGATCAGGCCGAGCCCGGCCCGATCGGCAAGACACCCCTAGGCCGGGTCGCGGGACGCGCAGGCGGCCAGGTGGTCGTTGACGAGCCCGCAGGCCTGCATGAGGGCGTAGGCCGTCGTGGGGCCGACGAAGCGGATGCCGGCCTTCTTCAGGGCCTTGGCGAGGGCTGTGGACTCCGGGGTGACCGCCGGGACCTCGGTGATCGTCAGCGGGGCCGGTCCGGGCTCCTCGGGGGCGTGGGACCAGATCAGGGTGTCCAGCTCGCCCGGCTGCCACCCGGCGAGGACCTTGGCGTTGGCCAGGGTCGCCTCGATCTTGGCCCGGTTGCGGATGATCCCCTCGTCGGCCAGCAGCCGCTGCGCGTCCCGCTCGTCGAACTGCGCGACCGCCGCGATCCCGAAGTCGCTGAAGGCCTTTCGGAACCCCGCGCGGCGCCGCAGGATCGTCAGCCAGGACAGCCCCGACTGGAAGGCCTCCAGGCACAGCCGCTCGTACAGCGCGTCGTCGCCGTGGACCGGGCGGCCCCACTCGGTGTCGTGGTAGTCGACGTAGTCCTGCGTGGACAGCGCCCAGGGGCAGCGCAGCCGCCCGTCCGGGCCGGCGACCGGCCCGCTCACCGCTCGCCGTCCTTGGTGAGGTCGATCTGCCCGGCCGCGTCGGACGGCCCGGTGGACGCTGCCGCCGCGGCCACCGCGGCCGTCAGCTGCCCGATCCGCGCGTCCCGCTCGGCCAGTTCCGCCGCGAGCCGCTCCAGTACGTCGTCCACCTCGGCCATGCGGTAGCCGCGCGGCGCGACCGGCAGCCGCAGCGCGTCGATGTCCGCCCGTACGACGGGCCGGGTCTCCGGCAGCACGTCCGCCACCCGGTCCGGCTCCGCTTCCGGCAGGACGGCCTCCGAGCCGCCGCCGATCACCGCAAGGGTGACCGCTGCCACGACCACGACCAGCGCGATCATCAAGAAGAAGAACACGATCAACTCCCCTGAGAGACTCCGGCCACCAGGTTAAGGTCGCAAGCGAGGCGCAAGGGCCGCCGAAGGAGGAAAGAGCAGGATGCTGCGACTGGGCAGGCGCGAGTTCGACACCCACGAGCCGGTGATCATGGCCATCGTGAACCGGACGCCGGACTCCTTCTACGACCAGGGCGCGACGTTCCGCGACGAGCCGGCACTGGACCGGGTCGAGCAGGCGGTGGCCGAGGGCGCCGCGATCATCGACATCGGCGGGGTCAAGGCGGGCCCGGGCGAGCACGTGGACGCGGCCGAGGAGGCACGGCGTACGGTCGGCTTCGTGGCCGAGGTCCGGCGCCGCCACCCGGACGTGGTGATCAGCGTGGACACGTGGCGCCACGAGGTCGGCGAGGCCGTGTGCGAGGTCGGGGCGGACCTGCTGAACGACGCGTGGGGCGGGGTGGACCCCAAACTGGCGGAGGTCGCGGCGCGCTACGGCGTCGGCCTGGTCTGCACCCACGCGGGCGGTGTGGAGCCGCGGACCCGGCCGCACCGGACCGAGTACGAGGACGTGATGGCCGACATCCTGGAGGTCACGGTCGGTCTCGCCGAACGGGCCGCCGCCCTCGGTGTCCGCCGGGACGCGATCATGATCGACCCGGGCCACGACTTCGGGAAGAACACCCGCCACTCGCTGGAGGCCACGCGCCGGCTGGACGAGATGACGGCGACGGGCTGGCCGGTCCTGGTCTCCCTGTCCAACAAGGACTTCGTCGGCGAGACCCTGGACAAGCCGGTCAAGGAGCGCCTGCTGGGCACCTTGGCCACAACCGCCGTCTCGGCCTGGCTGGGCGCCCAGGTCTACCGCGTCCACGAGGTCGCCGAGACCCGGCAGATCCTCGACATGGTGCGCTCCATCCAGGGCCTGCGGCCCCCGGCCGTAGCCCGCCGCGGCCTGGCCTGAGTCACCGCCTGCCCAGCGGGTCGGGGCGGGGGCCGCTGCGCGGAGCCGCTCCCCGCCCCACCCTTTCACCGTTTCTCCCCCAGCTACCGCTGGGAGGTGCCCCCAGGGGCTACTTCCCGACTTCCTTCGTCACCAGCGCGATCGCCTCGTCCACGTCGTCCGTGACGTGGAACAGGTAGAGGTCCTTCTCCGAGGCCTTGCCCTGGGCGATCACCGTGTTGCGCAGCCAGTCCACGAGCCCGCTCCAGTACTCCGTGCCGAACAGCACGATCGGGAAGCGGGTGATCTTCTGGGTCTGGACCAGGGTCAGCGCCTCGAACAGCTCGTCCAGCGTGCCCAGGCCGCCCGGCAGGACGACGAAGCCCTGGCTGTACTTCACGAACATCGTCTTGCGGACGAAGAAGTACCGGAAGTTCAGCCCGAGATCGACGTGCTGGTTGAGCCCCTGCTCGAAGGGGAGCTCGATGCCGAGGCCGACCGAGATGCCGTTGGCCTCGCGGGCGCCCTTGTTGGCCGCCTCCATCGCGCCCGGACCGCCGCCGGTGATCACCGCGAAGCCGGCGTCCACCAGCGCGCCGCCGATCCGTACGCCCGCCTCGTACTCGGGCGTGCCCGGCGCGGTGCGGGCGGAGCCGAACACGCTGATCGCGGGCGGCAGCTCGGCGAGCGTGCCGAAGCCCTCGATGAACTCCGACTGGATGCGCAGCACCCGCCAGGGATCGGTGTGCACCCACTCGGAGGGCCCGGCCGAATCCAGCAGCCGCTGGTCCGTCGTACTGCCCGCCTGCACCTGGCCCCGCCTCCTCAGCACCGGCCCGAGCTGCTGCTCCTCGGGCCGACGGCGAGCGTTGCCTTCGGGGTTGCCCATGATGTGCTCCCTCCTGCTGATCGTTGGATCAGGGTAGGCGCACAAAGGTGACGGGAAGCGGAATTCAGGCCGTCAGCCAGGCGCGAAGTCGTTCCTCGCAGTGCAGGATCGCCTTCGTCTCGACCCGCTCGTCGACCTTGTGCGCCAGCAGGGCGTCGCCCGGGCCGTAGTTGACCGCCGGGACGCCGAGCGCGCTGAAGCGCGAGACGTCCGTCCAGCCGAACTTCGGCATGGCGTGGCCGCCGACGGCCTCCATGAAGGCCGCGGCCGCCGGGTGGGAGAGGCCGGGGAGCGCGCCGGGAGAGGAGTCGTCGACCACGAACTCGGCGATGTCGCAGTCCGCGAACACCTCCCGTACGTGGGCCAGCGCGTCGGCCTCGCTGCGGTCCGGGGCGTAGCGGAAGTTGACCGTCACCGTGCACGCGTCCGGGATGACGTTGTTGGCGACGCCGCCCTCGATGCGGACCGCGTTGAGGCCCTCGCGGTACTCCAGGCCGTCGATGACCGGCCTGCGCGGCTCGTACGCCGCGAGCGTGGCCAGGATCGGGCTCGCCGAGTGGATGGCGTTGGAGCCCATCCAGCTGCGGGCGGAGTGCGCGCGCTCACCGACGGTGCGCAGCAGCACGCGCAGGGTGCCCTGGCAGCCGCCCTCGACCTCGGCGTTGGAGGGCTCGAGCAGCACCGCGAAGTCGCCCGTCAGCCAGTCCGGGTGGGCTTCGGCGACCTTGCCGAGGCCGTTGAGGTCGGCGGCGACCTCCTCCTGGTCGTAGAAGACGAAGGTGAGGTCCCGGTTCGGCTCGGGCACGGTCGCGGCGATGCGCAGCTGCACGGCGACGCCCGACTTCATGTCGGTGGTGCCGCATCCCCACAGGACGTCGTTCTCGTCGAGGCGGGACGGCACGTTGTCGGCGATGGGCACGGTGTCGAGGTGCCCGGCCAGTACGACGCGCTCGGCGCGGCCGAGGTCGGTACGGGCGACGACGTTGTTGCCGAAGCGGTCCACGGTGAGGTGGGGCAGGCCGCGCAACGCGTGTTCCACGAGGTCGGCGAGTACCTTCTCGTCGCCGCTCACGGACGGAATGTCGACGAGCCGGGCGGTCAGCTCGGCGGCGTCCAGGGTGAGGTCCAGCTCGGATTCGGACATGGACCCGACCCTAACGCCCCGCACTGCGGCGAGGCCTCGTACGTCCGGCCGGTGGACGCGTCATATGCCTCAAGTACGGTGGGCCAGTGTCCGAGACCCGTGATCCCCGCCCTCGTCGCCGCAGGCTGCTCCGTACGGCCATGGGGCTGCTCGTCCTCATGGCAGTGATCGGCTACTTCGCCGTGCAGCGCGCCTCGAACGGCGGTGGTGGCGCCCCGTTCTGTCTGGCGAGCGCGGACGCGGCGGGCCGGGACGGGACGTCCGAGACGTACGAGATGTCCCCGGAGCAGGCGGCGAACGCGGCGACGATAGCCGCCGTCGGCGTCGCCAAGGGCCTGCCGGACCGCGCCGTGACCATCGCGCTGGCGACCGCCATGCAGGAGTCCGCGCTGCGCAACCTCGACCACGGCGACCGGGACTCGCTGGGCCTCTTCCAGCAGCGGCCCTCGCAGGGCTGGGGCACCCCGGAGCAGATCACGGACCCGGTCTACTCGACCGGGATCTTCTACGACCACCTCGTGGACGTGCCCGGCTACTCACGGCTGCCGCTGACGGTGGCCGCGCAGAAGGTGCAGCGCAGCGGTTTCCCGCAGGCGTACGCGAAGCACGAGCCGGACGCGACCATACTGACCGCGGCCTTCGCCGGCGGCGGCTCGGTGAACTGCGGCGGTCCCGCGCCCAAGGGCCCCGGCGATGCGGAGAAGGTCCGGGCCGGCCTGGAGCGGATCTTCGGCAAGGACGCCCTGCACACCCTGCCCGCGAAGCCGGCCGAGGCCGGCCGGGAGGCCGAGGTCACCCTGGTGGAGAAGCGGGACGGCGGCGAGGCGGCCTCGCGCCGCAGCCGGGCGATGGCCCACTGGGCGGTGGCCAATTCGAAGGAGCTGGGCATCTCCCGGGTGTCGTACGGCTCGCGGGGCTGGGTCGCCGGCAAGGACGGGGGCCGCTGGCAGAACAGCGGCGCGGGCACGAAGGGCAGCGCCGTGGACTCCCACCACGCCGCACCGGGCGAGATACGGATCTTCCTGGCCCGCTAGAGGGTCGGACCCGTGTACGAGGTGTCACTCGCGCGGGGGTGACCGGTTCGCGGGGCCGCGGGCGCCCTGGATGGACGGAACCGCAGGTGGGCGCCCGTCCAATGCGCTTTTCGCGGAAGCCGATTAAACGATGCGTTACCGATCCTTTACCCACCGGGTCCGCAACTCCACCCGCCCCAAGAGCGGTTAGTCACGGCGTACTCAGCCGCTACCGCTTAGGAGCAACATGTCCCTCCCCCTGACCCGCCGGATCGCCCGTGCCGCGCTGCTCGTCGCAGCCGGGGCAGCGCCCGTGGTCGGTGCGGCCGGCGCGGCCAGTGCCGCCGGTCTGGAGTCCGTGCCGCAGCTGGGCGCCCTGACCGCCCCGGACACCGCCGACGCCTCGGCCACGGCCACCGACGCCGTGGACACCGCGGGCGCCGCCGCCCAGACCCTGCCGGCCCCGGCCGCCGACGTGGCGGGCAAGGCGGGCGGCCTGCTCGGCGGCCTGCCCGCCGGGCTGCCCGCCGCGCAGGAGCTGCCGGTGAGCTCGCTGCCCCTGGCCGACGGACTGCCCGGTGGCCTGCCGGGCGGCCTGCCGGGCGGCCTGCCGGGTGGCCTGCCGCTCGGCTGATCACCGTAGGACCGCAGGAACCCCGAAGGGGCCGGGAGCGCGAACTCCCGGCCCCTTCGGGCATGTACGGCAGGCTCAGCCCGCGAGGCGCTTGACCGCCGCCTCGACGCGCTCGTCGGTGGCGGTGAAGGCGACGCGCACGAACCGCGCGCCCGCCTCGCCGTAGAAGTCGCCCGGTGCGACCAGGATGCCCAGGCCCGCGAGGTGGGCGACCGTCTCCCAGCAGGGCTCGTCGCGGGTCACCCACAGGTAGAGGCTCGCCTCGCTGTGCTCGACCCGGAAGCCGTGCGCCTCCAGGGCCGTGCGCAGCGCCGCGCGGCGGGCCGCGTAGCGCACGCGCTGCTCCTCGACGTGCGCGTCGTCGCCCAGCGCGGCCACCGTGGCGGCCTGCACCGGGGCCGGGGTCATCATGCCGCCGTGCTTGCGGATCTCCAGCAGCTCGCCGAGGACGTCGGCGTCACCGGCGATGAAGGCCGCCCGGTAGCCGGCCAGGTTGGACCGCTTGGACAGGGAGTGGACGGCGACGATGCCCTCGTACGAGCCGCCGCACACGTCGTCGTGGAGGACGGAGACGGGCTCGGCCTCCCAGCCCAGTTCCAGGTAGCACTCGTCGCTGAAGAGCAGGATCCCGTGCTCGCGCGCCCAGGCCACGATCCGGACGAGCTCCTCCTTGGCGAGGACCTGCCCGGTGGGGTTGGACGGGGAGTTGAGCCAGAGCAGCTTCACGCCGGCCGGGTCGAGCTCCATCGGGTCGTCGTAGACGACGGCCTCCGCGCCGCACAGCCGCGCGCCGACCTCGTACGTCGGGTAGGCGAGCCGGGGGTAGGCGACCTTGTCGCCGGCGCCGAGTCCCAGCTGGGTCGGCAGCCAGGCCACCAGCTCCTTGGAGCCGACGACGGGCAGGACGTTGCGGTGTCCGGCGGCGCTCGCGCCGAGGCGGCCGCGCACCCAGCCCGTGATCGCGTCGCGCAGGGCGGCCGTGCCCCACACCGTGGGGTATCCCGGGGAGTCGGCGGCCTCGACGAGGGCGCGCTGGATCAGCTGCGGGACCGGGTCCACGGGGGTGCCGACCGACAGGTCGACGATGCCGTCAGCGTGGGCCGCCGCCGTGGCCTTGTACGGCTCCAGCTTGTCCCAAGGGAAGGCGGGAAGACGGTCGGAAACTGCGGCCACGGTGGTCTCTGCTCTCTCTGAGTGCTGGTTGCGCGTGCGAGGTACGGGGTACTGGGTACGAGGTACTCGGTATCGGGTCGGAAAACACCTCGGTCCCGTGCGGCGGGCAGGCCGTACGGGACCGAGGGGCGCTACTGCCTGAAAGGTCAGTGCTCGCCGTTGATGCCGGCGGGCAGCGCAGCGATGAAGGGGTGATCGCGCTCGATCAGGCCCAGCTTGGAGGCACCACCGGGCGAACCGAGCTCGTCGAAGAATTCGACGTTCGCCTTGTAGTAGTCCTTCCATTCTTCCGGAGTGTCGTCCTCGTAGAAGATGGCCTCGACCGGGCAGACCGGCTCACACGCACCACAGTCGACGCACTCGTCCGGGTGGATGTACAAGGACCGCTGGCCCTCGTAGATGCAGTCGACTGGGCACTCTTCGATGCATGCCTTGTCCTTGACGTCGACACAAGGCTCCGCGATGACGTAGGTCACGCTCTCGTTCCTCCTCGGTAGGGCTTTCCATATCGCGCGGGAGCGCGGCGTCGTCGATGCCCGCACCTAGTATCTCCGTTCCCGGGCACGATCCGAACAGGAGGGGCGGACAGAGCTGTGGAATTCACTGCCGGTGGACGGCTGGAGGTCCGAATTACCCCATCTGACGTGGGTAAACGAGTCTCTGTACGACGGGTGGGGGCCGGAGTGAGCGGATCACCCGAGTTCACGGACACGGTCGGGGTGCTCACATCCTGGACCGAGGGTGTGCTGCTGATCACAAAGAAGAACGGGGAGTCCGTCCGCATCGCGGAACCTTCGCTGGTCGCGGGCAAGATCGTGCCTCCGGCGCCGGCGCGGCGGCGGGGTCCGGCGGCCTCCTTCGAGGAGCTCTCACGGGTCGCGGCGCGGTCCTGGCAGCCGCTGGAGAGCGAGCCGCTGGGCGAGTGGACCCTGCGGGCGGCCTCCGGGTTCACCCGGCGGGCCAATTCGGTGCTGCCGCTCGGCGATCCGGGGATACCTCTGGACGATGCACTCGCGCGGGTGACCGCCTGGTACGCGGAGCGCGGACTTCCGGCGTACGTGCAGGCCGCGACGGGGGCCGCCGGCACGCAGGAACTGCTCTGCGCCGAGCTGGAGCGGCGCGGCTGGGCCGCCGAGGTGTCGGCGGAGGTGTGGATCGGGGCGCTGGCGCCGGTGGCCGACGTGGACGCGCCCGCCGCCGAGGAGGTACGTCTGACCCGGGTCCCGGACGAGGAGTGGCTCCGGCGCTACGGCAAGGTCACCGACCCGGACCTGGCCCGGCGGATGCTGGTCGAGGGGCCGTCGGTGTGGTTCGCGGCGCTGCCCGGGGGCCGGGCCATCGGGCGGTGCGTGGTGGACGGGCGGTGGGCCGGCTTCGCGGCGGTGACGGTCGATCCCGCGCACCGGCGGGAGGGCCTGGCGACGGCGGTGATGGCCGCAATGGCCCGGTGGGCCCTGGAGGAGGGCGCCTCCGCGGCGTGGCTCCAGGTCGAGACGGACAACACGGGGGCGCGGGGGCTGTACGACGCGCTGGGCTTCGCGACGCACCACACGTACCACCACTACCGGGCGGCGGCGTGACGTCCCACTGGCGTGAGCAGTTCGCGGCCGAAGCCCGGTCGGAGCGGCCGGACCTGGCGCTGCTGTGCCTGATGCTGGCGGCGGAGGCCGACCCGGAACTGGACGAACGCGCCATGGACTGGGCGCAGATCGAGCTGGACCGGCTGGCCGGGATGCTGCCGTACGGGCTGCGGGGCTCGCGGGCGTGGGCATCGGCGGTGACGGAACTGCTGGGCGGGCGCCTCGGCTTCCACGGCACCCCGGCGGACTACGACCGGCTGTCGTCCTCGCTGCTGCACGAGGTGCTGCGGCGCCGGCGCGGGCTGCCGATCCTGTTGTCCGTCGTCTGGCTGGAGGTCGCCCGGCGGGCGGGGGCTCCGGTGTACGGGCTCGGGCTGCCGGGGCACTTCGTGGTGGGCTTCGGGGACCCGGAGGAGGGCGTGGTGGTGGACCCGTTCGCGGGCGGCGCGTCCCTGGGCGCGGGGCCGGCGGAGCTGGCGTCCGGCCCGCGGACACCGGCCCGGACGCTGGACATCGTGCTGCGGATCCTGACCAACATCCGGGCCTGGGCCTCGATCCGCCCGGAACAGTCCGGGGTCGCCCTGTGGGCGCTGGACCTGTCCCTGCTGCTGCCCTCGCATCCGGCGGCGCTGCGGTACGAGCGGGCGCGGCTGTTGGTGGAACGGGGCGCGTTCCGGGAGGGCGCGGCCGAGCTGGAGGCGTACGCGGTGGTGGCGTCCGCGATCGACGCCGACGCGGCGGCCCGCATCCGAGCCGAAGCCTCCGCCGCGCGGGCCCTGCTGAACTGACCGGGGCTCCGCCCCGAACCCCGCGCCTCAAACGCCGGCGGGGCTGGAGGGTGAGGCGCGGGGTCGGCGGGGCGCAGGCCGAGCAGGAGGTCGAGGGTGGAGGACTTTCCGGCGCCGTTGGGGCCGAGGAGCGCGACGGTCTCGCCCGGGTGGAGTGCGAGGGAGAGGCCGTCGACCGCCCGGACCGTGCCGTAGCTCTCGGTCACGTTCTCGAAGCTGACCACGGTGTCGGTGGCGGGCTTCGCGGTGCGTGTCACGGTCGTCGTCGTCATGGACAGCGATTCGCCCGTACGGGGTCCCGCGCGGCAGTGTCGCGCGTCGTGAGTGCCGGATGACAGATGTCATGCGGCGGACGTGACAGTGCCCCCGCCCGCCCCCTGGAACTGAAGGGGTCGGGCGGGGGCACTGGTCTGCCGTGAGGCGACGGGCTCGACGGGCGGCTAGCCGGCGTTGGTGTCGACGACCACGGTCCGCTCGGCCGTGGTCTTGCCGCGCAGGGCCTTGGTGAGGGCGCCGGCGATGTCCTGCGGGGTGACGGCCGTCTTGGCGCCGGTACCGCGGGTGATCATGATTCCGTCGAAGGTGTTCCCGTAGACCGCCTTCAGCGCCTCCAGGTCGAACTTCTCGGTGAGGTGCCCGTCCACGGCCTGCATGCTGAGGAACTTGGGCAGGGACTTGCTGCCGAAGGGGACGGCCTTGGTGCCCACCTTGACCGTGGCGACGGCGGACATCGCGGGCTCCGCGAACTCCTTCATGGCCCGGTCGAGTTCGGCCTGGTCGACGGTCGGCGCCTTGGTGGCGACCGGCAGGTCGGCCACGGCCGCCTGGCCGGTGGCGACCTGGTCGCGGAAGGCCTGGACGACCTTCTCGGCGGAGGCGTCCACGTCGAGGGTGGTGCCCGGCGTGCCGGGTACGGCGACGGGCTTGCCGGTGTCGAACTTGATCGTGCCCTCGGTGACCGAGCCGGACGTGCCCGCGAGCTCCTGGAGCGCGACCTGGAGCTTCTCCTCGTCGACCGGGATCACGGGGTCGGCGGCCCGCTCGTTGCCGAGGAGCGAGCCGATGACCGTGACGGGGTTGTAGTCGCTGCCGGCCGCGTTGCGGACGGTGGTCTGGCTGTCCAGGGTCAGGCCGGCCTTCTCGGGCTTCAGCTCGACCTGCTTGCCGCCGACGCTGAGCTGGATCGGGGCGGCAGCGCGGGTGCCGAAGGCCGTCTGGAGCTTGGAGACGGCCTCGTCGCGGCTGCCGCTGATGTCGACGCCGAGGACGGTGGTGCCCTTGGGGACGTCGGAGTGGTTCAGGAGCAGCCCGGCGCCGTAGGCCACGCCGATGAGGGCCACGATGCCGCCGCCGAGGAGGACCAGCTTGGAGCGGCCCTTCTTGGCGGGCTTGGCGGGCTTGGCGGCCTTGGCCGGCTTCGCGGGCTTGGCGGCGGCCTTCTGCTGCGCGGCGGGCGTGGGGCGGGGGCCGGCCGGGGCGGGCGGCGGCACCGGGGCGTCCAGCTCGGGGCCGGGCCAGCGCGGCGCCTCCTCGGCGAGGGACCCGCCGCCGGGGCCGCCGACCGGGCCGGTTCCGAAGCCGGTGGGCCCGGCGGGGCCGCCGTCGGCCTGGCTGCCGTAGACCGGGAAGGCCTCGGTGCTGGGGCCGCCGTCGCCGCGGCCGCTCCCGTACGCCGGGAAGCCCTGGGTCGAGCCGACTCCGGGGCCGCCGGGCAGCGGGCCCGCGGGGGCCGGGGCGGGCGCGGCGGCCTGGGCGTAGCCCTGGCCGTAGTCCTCCCCGGGCGGCGGCGGGGTGCGCGGCAGCGCGTAGGCCGCGTCCGGCGGCAGCGGGGCCTGGACGCGCGGCGGCGTCGGGCCGGGCGCCGGGGCTGGTACGGGCCGCTGCGCGAGCGGCGGGAGCGGCGCCGGGGCGGGGGCCGGAGCCGGGGCGGGCGCGGGCGCCGGGGCGGCGGCGGCCGGCTTGCGCGGGGCGAACCAGTTGCTGGCGGCCGCCTCCTCGGCTTCGGCCGGACCCTGGGCGCGGGTCTGCTCCGGCGCTGCCTCGATCCGGGTCGGCTGGGGCTTCGGGCGCGACGGCAGCGGCGGCTCGGAGGTCCGCTCGGGCGTCGGCTCGGGCCCCTGCTGCGGTCCGGCGTCCGCCGGGCCGGAGCCGGACGAGCCGGAGTTGGTGCCCATCGACTTGCGCACGACCACCGGCGGGATCGGCCGCGAACCCGGGATGTTGATCCGGATCCGGGTCGTCAGGGTGGTCTCGGTCTTGGGCCCGTCCGATTCGGGCGTGGACGGCTTCGAGGTCACAGGGTTCTCCTCCGGAGCGGTCGTCGCGCCAGGTCCAGGCGGCACAGTCGTGGCCGGGGACTGGCCGGTTCCATACGGTGGCGTCCCCGAGGGGTAAGCGGCTCCACCGTGCCCCTTGGGCCCGGAGGACGAACTGTCGGTTTCACGACTCAAGGCAGGTTCTCCCGGTTGGCTCCGCCGCCCGTCATACCGTGCGCGGGCAGCTCGGCGGCCCGTCCACCATACTGGCCGCCGCCCGCACGCAACTGACTGACGGGAATCAGGGGTTCCTCATAGCCCCCGCCAAACCCCCCTGAAGCGCCCCCCGAGCCCCCTCGCAGGCCGCCGGACCGAGCTCCCTACGAGGTCCGACACCACGTCACTTGGTGGGCCGCGCGGCCGAAACCGGCCGATCCAGCGGACCGCGCATCGTGGCGCAGATCACAGCGAGAACCGTTCCACCCAAAAGGTAGACGTACATGCCGATTCCGGACGAACTGAGGAGGAAGTCGCCCTCGGGCCGCGGGACGCTGAGCATCACGTAGGACAGGAACCACCCGGCAGCCGCCCCGCCCACCCCGAGGCCGGTCCCGAGGGCGATCCGGCCTCCGAGGAACAGCCCGAAGAGGGCCAGCAGCGCGAGCAGCAGACCGCCGGGGAACCACAGGTCCACCACCAGCCAGCCGGCCGCTCCGGTCAGCGCGCCCACGATCAGCAGGCCCAGGCAGGCGGCGATCCGGCCCGCCGTCAGTGCGCCGGTCACGCCCGCACCCCCGCGAAGAGGTCGTGTTCGCGCGTCCCCGCCGGGGCGCCGGGCCGGCCCGCGACCAGTTCGTAGTACTCGCGGGCGAACAGCGGCTGCGCCAGGTCGTTGGAGAGGGCGAAGAAGGGCCCGTCCACGGCGATCTGGGTGGCGTGGGCGCGCATGGCGGCCGCCTTCGCCGCCACGAAGGCCTCATCGGCGTCGATCTCGGCGGTGATCCGCTCGTCGTCGACCACCCCCGGCACGTCCTTCGGCGAGGCCAGCCCCGGGAAGGGGACCGTGCCCCCGGCGGCGCGCAGCCGGCCGAAGCCCTCCTCGACCACCGAGAGCGGGACGCGGTTCCAGTAGATCTTCCCGATCTCGTGGGGCTCGCCGAGGTCGCGCCGGTACGCGGTCTCGGCGGCCAGTTCGGCGCCGCGCATGGCGACCCGGTGGGCCTGGATGTGGTCGGGGTGCCCGTACCCGCCGTCGGGGTCGTAGGTGACGAGCACCTGCGGGCGCAGCTCCCGGATCACCTCCACGAGGTACGCGGCGGCCTCGTCCACATCGGCGGACCAGAAGGCCTCCGGGCGGTGGTTCTGCGGGGCGCCCATCATCCCGGAGTCCCGGAAGCGGCCGGGGCCGCCGAGGAACCGGTGGTCGTGGACGCCCAGTTCGGCCATGGCGGCCGCGAGCTCGCCGACGCGGTGGGCGCCGAGCGCGTCCTCGCGATCGGCGGCCAGGTGGGCGAGCCCGGGCGGGATGACCTCGCCCTCCTCGCCCAGGGTGCAGGTCACCAACGCGACGTGGACGCCCTCGGCCGCGTACTTGGCCATGGTGGCGCCGTTGTTGATCGACTCGTCGTCGGGGTGCGCGTGCACGAGGAGCAGACGACGGGCGGGAAGACCGTTCATGGGCCCTAGCGTAGGGGGTGCTCCGCCGGCCGGGCCGGACTCCGGGCCCCCTAGAACTTGAGGCCGCTGATCATGGTCGCCACGTTGTTGGTGAGCTGACTGAGGGTCGGCGCCACGGTGGAGCTCGCCAGGTAGAAGCCGAGGAGCACACAGACCACCGCATGCCCCGCCTTCAGGCCCGACCTGCGGACCAGCAGGAAGACGATGACGCCCAGCAGCACCACGGCGGAGATCGAGAGTGCCACGGCGTTTCACCTCCATGTCGAGCGGACACATCAGTACGCGTATTCGTGCTCGGCAGAGTCATACCCACCGTGCGCTACGGATCATAACTTTCCGTACCAGCGCATCGGTCGAAATCCAGCAGCACGAGGGGCGCATGGCGCGCACGAGTGGGGTCACGGGGAGGCCGGCCGGAGGGGCTGTACGCCTCCCCGGCCGGCTGTCGGCACCCGCACGGCCGCACGACACCCAGGCTGCATGCCCCAGATCTCGGGGCAGAAACGGTCAAGTTGCCCCCGTGTAAACCGCGTTGGCGGGCCAGCTGCCGGTTCCGTACCGGACATATGCGGGGTGGCCGGAAATGATCGGCCGTCCGCTAATCCTTCGTGAGGGGAGTCGACGGCGGCGGGGGCTGCGACGGCGGGACCACCTGCTTCTCCGCCGCGAAATGACAGGCCGACGGGTGCGCCGCCGGACCCGTCGGGAAGACCGCCGGGACCGCGAGCAGCGGCACCTCGGTCGTGCAGCGCGGCTGCGCCTTCCAGCAGCGGGTGCGGAAGGGGCAGCCCGACGGCGGGTTGGCCGGGGACGGCACGTCGCCGGTGAGGATGATCCGCTCGCGGTGGGCTCGGGCTTCCGGGTCGGGGACCGGGACGGCCGACAGCAGGGCCTGGGTGTAGGGGTGGGTCGGGTGGTCGTAGATCTGGGTGTCGGTGCCGATCTCGACGATCCGGCCGAGGTACATGACGCCGACCCGGTCGGAGATGTGCCGGACGATCGAGAGGTCGTGCGCGATGAAGACGTAGGACAGGTTGAAGTCGCCCTGGAGGCGCTCCAGGAGGTTGATCACCTGCGCCTGGACGGAGACGTCCAGCGCGGAGACCGGCTCGTCGGCGACGATGATCTCGGGCTGGAGGGCCAGGCCCCGGGCGATGCCGATGCGCTGGCGCTGGCCGCCGGAGAACTGGTGCGGGTAGCGGTTGATGTATTCGGGGTTCAGGCCCACCACGTCGAGCAGTTCCTGGACCTTGCGCCGCCGGTCGCCCTTCGGGGCGACCTCGGGGTGGATCTCGTACGGCTCGCCGATGATGTCGCCGACCGTCATCCGCGGGTTCAGAGAGGTGTACGGATCCTGGAACACCATCTGGATGTTGCGGCGCACCGCCTTCAGGGCGCGCCCCGACAGCTTGGTGATGTCCTCGCCCTTGTACGAGATCGAACCCGCCGTCGGGCGTTCCAGGTTGACCAGCATCTTGGCCACGGTCGACTTCCCGCAGCCGGACTCTCCGACGATGCCCAGGGTCTCGCCGGCGCGCAGGTCGAAGGAGACCCCGTCGACGGCCTTGACCGCGCCGACCTGCTTCTTGAACAGGATGCCCCGGGTCATCGGGTAGTGCTTGACCAGGTCCTTCACTTCCAGAAGGGACTCAGCCATGGAGGCACTCCTTCCAGAAGAAGCAGGCGCTGGTGCGCTCCTCGGCGACCTGCGCGAGCGGGGGGACCTCGGCCCGGCAGACGGCCTGCGCCATCGGGCAGCGCGGGTTGAAGGCGCAGCCGGGCGGGATGGCCAGCAGGTTCGGCGGCAGGCCCTTGATGGCGTACAGCTCCTGGCCCTTCTGGTCCAGGCGCGGGATGGAATCCAGCAGGCCGCGCGTGTACGGGTGCGCGGGCGCCTTGTAGATCTCGTGGACGGGGGCCGCCTCGACGATCCGGCCGGCGTACATGACGGCGATCTTGTCGGCGACGTCCGCGACCACGCCCAGGTCGTGGGTGATCAGGATGAGGCCCATGTTCAGCTCGCGCTGGAGCTCGGCCAGCAGGTCCATCACCTGGGCCTGGACGGTGACGTCCAGTGCGGTGGTCGGCTCGTCCGCGATGATCAGCGAGGGCTCCAGGGCCAGCGCCATGGCGATCATGATGCGCTGGCGCATGCCGCCCGAGAACTGGTGCGGGTAGTCCCCCACCCGCTGCTTCGCCGCCGGGATCTTCACCCGGTCCATCAGCTCGACCGCCTTGGCCTTGGCGTCCTTGCGGGACATCCCGCGGTGGACCTCGTACATCTCGCCGAGCTGCGCGCCCACGCTCAGCACCGGGTTCAGGGAGGAGAGCGCGTCCTGGAAGATCATCGCCATGTCGGCGCCGCGGATCTTCCGCCGCTCCTCCTCCTTCATCTTCAGCAGGTCCCGGCCCTTGAAGAGGACCTCGCCGCCCGTGATCCGGCCGGGCGGCACGTCCAGGATTCCCATCACCGCCTGGGCGGTGACCGACTTGCCGGAACCGGACTCGCCGAGCACGGCGAGCGTCTCGCCCTCGTCCACCGAGTAGTCGACGCCGTTGACCGCCTTCGCGACACCGTCGCGCGTCTTGAATTCCACGTGCAGGTCGCGGACTTCGAGCAGCATGTGCGGGGCTCCTCAGCGCAGCTTGGGGTCGAGGGCGTCGCGCACCGCGTCGCCGAGCATGATGAAGGCGAGCACGGTCAGGCTCAGCGCGCCCGCCGGGTAGAGCAGCATGTGCGGGGCGTTGCGGATCTGCGAGGCCGCGTTGGAGATGTCGATGCCCCAGGAGACGGTGGGCGGGCGCAGGCCGACGCCGAGGAAGGACAGGGTGGCCTCCAGGGCGATGTACGTACCGAGCGCGATGGTGGCGACGACGATGACGGGGGCGATGGCGTTGGGCGCCACGTGCCGCAGCAGCATCCGGCCGTTGCCGGCGCCCAGGGCGCGGGCGGCCTGGACGTAGTC
This sequence comes from Streptomyces sp. NPDC030995, assembly GCF_055571215.1. Classification (NCBI taxonomy): domain Bacteria; kingdom Bacillati; phylum Actinomycetota; class Actinomycetes; order Kitasatosporales; family Streptomycetaceae; genus Streptomyces; species Streptomyces sp. NPDC030995. The sequence goes on along the minus strand of NZ_JBVIFS010000001.1, from coordinate 508,669 downwards.
GTTCTGTTTGGCGGTGATCACCGAGCCGCGGGCGATGCGCGCGATCTGCGGCCAGCCGAGCAGGATGATGAAGCCGACCACCGGCCAGACGGTGGTGCTGGTGACGACGGACAGGAAGACCAGGCCGCCGAGGACCACCGGGATGCCGAAGAAGATGTCGGCGACCCGGGAGAGCAGGGCGTCGCTCCAGCCGCCGAAGAAGCCGGCGAGCCCGCCGAGCGCGGAGCCGAGCAGGGCCGCGCCGAGGGTGGCGCAGACGCCGACGGTGATGGAGGCGCGGGCGCCGTGGACGGTGCGGGTGTAGACGTCGCAGCCCTGCGTGTCGTAGCCGAAGGGGTGTCCGGAGGCGGAGCCCTGCTGCGACTTGGACAGGTCGCACTTGAGCGGGTCGCCGCCGGCGATGAGCTGGGGCCAGATCGCGATGATCACGAGGAAGAGGATCAGCAGCGCGGAGAGGATGAAGACGGGGTTGCGGCGCAGCTGGTGCCAGGCGTCGGACCACAGCGAGCGGGCCTTCTCGCGGGGGCCGGCGGGTCCCGGGGGCCCGGGGACCTTCTCCAGGCTCTCGGCCTCTTCCAGTGCGAGATCCATGGCTCCGCCCTGTCCGGTGGGGGACATCGCCTCGCGCGGGCGGGGACCGACGGGGTCGTAGCCGTGGTCTTCGGAACGCTCGGGACGTTCGGGCTCAGGCATAACGGATCCTCGGGTCCAGGACCGCGTAGAGCAGGTCGACGAGCAGGTTCGCCAGCAGGAAGACGATGACGAGGATGGTCACGAAGCCGACCACGGTGGGCGAGTTGTTGCGCAGGATGCCCTGGTAGAGCTGGTAGCCGACGCCGTGGATGTTGAAGATCCGCTCGGTGACGATGGCGCCGCCCATGAGGGCGCCGATGTCGGTGCCGATGAAGGTGACCACGGGGATCAGGGAGTTGCGCAGCAGGTGGCGGGTGATGACCCGGCGGCGCGGCAGGCCCTTGGCGACGGCGGTGCGGACGTAGTCGGCCTTGACGTTCTCGGCGATGGAGGTCCGCGACAGCCGGGTGACGTACGCCAGGGAGACCAGCGCGAGCACGATGCCGGGCAGGATCAGCTCGTTGAAGGGGGCGTCCGGGGAGACGGTGGGCCGCACCCAGCCCCATTTGACGCCGAAGACGAACTGGAGCAGGTAGCCCGTCACGAAGGTGGGCACGGAGATGACCACGAGCGTGAGCACCAGCAGGGTGGTGTCGATCGCCTTGCCCCGGCGCAGTCCGCTGACCACGCCGAGGGTGATGCCGACGACGATCTCGATGACGATCGCGACGATGGTCAGGCGCAGGGTGACGGGGAAGGCCGAGGCCATCAGCTCGGTGACCTTCTGTCCGTTGAAGGCCGTGCCGAAGTCGCCCTGGAAGATCTGCCCCATGTAGTGGAGGTACTGCTCCCACAGCGGCCGGTCGAGGTAGAGGTCCTTGCGGATGCGCGCGGCGGTGGCGGGGTCGGGGGCCTTGTCCCCGAAGAGGGCCGCCACCGGGTCGCCGAGCGCGTACACCATGAAGAAGATCAGGAACGTGCTGCCGATGAACACCGGGATCATCTGGAGCAGCCGCCGGATCACATAACGTCCCATGGACTGCTCCAGGATCGATCCGAACGAGAGGTCAGCTGACCTTGATCTGGTCGTATACGGGGACGCTGAACTGGTTGAGGGTCACGTCCGAGACCCGCTCCGAGTAGCCGGCGCTGCCGTTCTGGTACCAGAGCGGGATGGACGGCATCTGCTCGGCGAGGATCTTCTCGGCCTCCTGGAACGTGGCGGTCGCCTTGGCCGCGTCGCTCTCCCGGTTCGCCTCGTCGATGCGCGCGTCGAAGTCCTTGTTGCTGAACTTCCCGTAGTTGGAGGAGGCGGCGGTGTAGTAGAGCGGCTGTAGGAAGTTCTGGATCAGCGGGTAGTCGGCCTGCCAGCCGGAGCGGAACGGGCCGGTCAGCTTGTAGCTGCTCTGCTGGTTCCTGAAGTCGGCGAAGGTGCCGACTGGGTTGACCGTGCAGACCGGGCCCTCGCCCAGCGCGTTGTTGATGCTGTTGCAGACGGCGTCCATCCAGTCGCGGTGCGAGCCGGTGTCGACGTTCGAGGTCAGCGTGACCTTGCCGCCGGGGAGCCCGCCGCCCTCCTGGATGAGCTTCTTCGCCTCGGCCGGGTCGTAGACGCAGGCGTCGCCGCAGGCCGTGGCGGAGAAGCCGCCCTTCTCGCCGAGGGCCGGCGAGGTCCAGTCCTTGGCCGGGGTGCGGGTCTCGCGGAAGATCTGCTTGGTGATCTCGTCGCGGTTGATGGCCCGCGAGATGCCCTGGCGGACCTTCTCCAGGCCCGGCTTGCCCCACTGGGGGTCGTACAGCGGGAAGGTGAGGGTCTGGATGATGAGGGCGGGCTGATTGATGTACCGGTCGCCGAGGTCGTTCTTGACGTTCTTCAGCTGCTGCGCCGGGACGTCGTCGACGAGGTCGAGGTTGCCGGAGATCAGGTCGGTGTAGGCGGTGTTGTTGTCGGTGTAGACCTTGAGGTCCACGCCGCCGTTCTGCGCCTTGTCCTCGCCTGGGTACGCGTCCCACTTGCGCAGCTTCATGCCGGTGCCCTTGGTGTACGAGTCCACCATGTACGGGCCGTTGCCGACGGGCTTGTTCAGCCAGCCGGTGTGGTCGGTGAAGAAGGCCTTGGGCAGCGGGGAGAACGCCTGGTAGCCGAGGGTCTCGGGCCAGGTGGAGAACTTGTCCTTGAGGGCCACCGTGAAGGTCTTGGGGTCCTTGACGACCAGTCCGGACATGGTCTTGGACTTGGGCTCGCCGGATTCCGGGTGGACGTCCGCGTAGCCGACGATGTCGGCGAAGAACGGCGAGTTGTTCTGCTTGTTGCGGACGTCCGCCCCGTAGTTCCAGGCGTCCACGAAGGACTGTGCGGTGACCGGCTCGTCGTTGCTGAACTTCCAGCCGTCCTTCAGCGTGATCGTGAAGTTCTGGCTGTCGGTCGTCTCGAACTTCTCGGCGAGCATGTTCTTGGCCTCGCCGGTCTTCGGGTCGTAGCGCTTCAGTCCCCGGAAGAGCATGTCGAGGACCTTGCCGCCCTGCACCTCGTTGGTGTTGGCCGGCTCGAGCGGGTTCTGCGGGTCACCCCACGAGGAGCTGACGATTCCAGCGTCGCCGCCACCGCCGCCGCTGTCGCTTCCGCCGCAGGCCGTCGCCGCGAGGGCGACGGCCACTGCACATGCGGCCCACTTGGCGTGGGTGGCTCCGCGCATGGAGTGCCTCCTTGATCCCAAGACTCACTTGGGGTCAATGTCACCCTATGTGGGGGCCCGCGCACTCCCGGTTGGACCGATTGCACTCCCGCGTCCCTCCCCTGTCACCCCTGGGGGTGCAAAGGGACCTCCCAGGTGTCGACCGCGTAGTGCAGGCGCATGCCGTGCGCCTCGTACAGCGCGAGGGCGCCCGTCTCGTTGTGGGTGTCCACGCCGAGGCCCACGGTGTCGCGGCCGCGCGCCGCGTAGGCGGCGAAGCCGTGGCGCAGCAGGAAACCGCCGATGCCGCGGCCGCGCAGTTCCTTGCGTACGCCGATGTGGTTGAACCAGCCCATGCTCGTGCGGTCGTCCCGCGTGAGCAGCACGGCCACGTCGCCCTCGCCGGGCAGGCTCGCGATCCACACCAGCGACCAGTCGAGACCCCGGCCGTCGATGTGGTCCAGCCAGGCCTCGTACGGGCGGTCCGCGTGGCCGAAGTGCGCCGCGAAGGTCTCCTCGATCAGGGCGTGGGCGCGGCGGCGGTCGGCCTCGTCGTCGGCGCAGTGGCGCAGGGCGAGCCCGGCCGGGGCGGCCGGCGGCTGGTCGGCGGCCCGCGTCAGGGAGCGGGTCATGACCTGGTAGTGGCGGATGGTGCGGTAGCCGCGCCCGGTGAGGAGGGAGAGGTCGAGGGTGGGCTTCACGTTGAGCTGGAGCCTCAGGACGCCGGGACCGCCGGCCATCTCCCGGGCCCGGGCCTCCATCCGCTCCAGCAGCAGGAGCGCGGCCTCGGAGTGGTCGGGCAGCACGTAGTGGTCCCCGTCGACGCGGCCGGGCCCGGAGTCCGCCCAGACGAGGGCGTAGGCCACGAGCCGGCTTCCCTCGAAGGCGAGCCAGGAGTCGGTGGCCAGGTCGACGTCGGGGTGGTGGAGGTCGGCCTCGACGGTCCCCAGGTCGGTCTCCGGGCGGCCGATCTCGATCAGGTCGACGGCGTTGAGCAGGGCGCAGATGTCGGCCGCGTCCCCGGGCCCGGCGGGCCGTACGGTGAAGGTCATCCCGTCACTCTCCGGCCCGGGTTCCCGGGGGCGCAACAAGGTTTCCCCGGCGCGCGACGAAAAACGGCCGGTCCCCGGCGCCGTGAGGGCGCCGGGGACCGGCCGTTGGGTCGTGCGGGTCGCAGGTCAGACGGCCAGGATGGCCTTCTCCTCCGCGAAGTGGCACGCCGAGTCGTGCGCGGCCAGGGTGTCCTGGCCCTTGAAGCGCTCCGGGATCGCCAGCAGCGGCTCCTCGGTGGAGCACTTGTCCTGGGCCTTCCAGCAGCGGGTGCGGAAGCGGCAGCCCGACGGCGGGTTGGCCGGGGACGGGACGTCACCGGTGAGGATGATCCGCTCGCGGCCCTCGCGGGCCTCCGGGTCCGGGACCGGGACGGCGGAGAGCAGCGCCTGGGTGTACGGGTGCGTCGGGTGCTCGTAGATCTGGGCGTCGGTGCCGATCTCGGCCATCTTGCCCAGGTACATGACGCCCACGCGGTCCGAGATGTGCCGGACGATCGACAGGTCGTGCGCGATGAAGAGGTAGGAGAGGTTGAACTCGTCCTGGAGCTTCTCCATCAGGTTGATGACCTGCGCCTGCACCGACACGTCGAGCGCGGAGACCGGCTCGTCGCAGATGATGATCTCGGGCTGGAGCGCGAGGCCGCGGGCGATGCCGATGCGCTGGCGCTGACCGCCGGAGAACTGGTGCGGGTACCGGTTGATGTACTCCGGGTTCAGGCCCACGACGTCCAGGAGCTCCTGGACCTTGCGGCGGCGGTCGCCCTTGGGAGCCACCTCGGGGTGGATCTCGAAGGGCTCGGCGATGATGTCGCCGACCGTCATGCGCGGGTTCAGCGAGGTGTACGGGTCCTGGAACACCATCTGGATGTTGCGGCGGACGGCCTTGAGGGCCTTGCCGGACAGCCGGCTGATGTCCTCGCCCTTGAAGAAGACCTCACCCGCGGTGGCCCGCTCCAGGTTCATCAGGAGCTTGGCGACCGTGGACTTGCCACAGCCGGACTCGCCGACGATGCCGAGGGTCTCGCCCTTGTAGAGGTCGAAGGAGATCCCGTCGACCGCCTTGACGGCGCCGACCTGCTTCTTGAACAGGATGCCCTGGGTCAGCGGGAAGTGCTTGACCAGGTTGCGGACCTGGAGGATCGGCTCGCGCTCGGTGGCGTTCTTGGTGAGCTCAGCCATGGATCTGATCCTTCCAGAAGTGGCACGCGCTGCCGCGGCCGGGCAGTTCGGTGCCGTCCTGCTCGGTGACCGGGTGCAGCACCGGGATCTCCGTACGGCAGATGTCCTGCGCCTTGGGGCAGCGCGGGCTGAAGGCGCAACCCGCGGGGATGCGGAGCAGGTTGGGCGGCAGGCCCTTGATCGCGTAGAGCTCCTGGCCCTTCTGGTCCAGGCGCGGGATCGAGTCGAGCAGGCCGCGGGTGTACGGGTGCGACGGGCGCTTGTAGATCTCGTGGACCGGGGCGGTCTCGACGATCCGGCCCGCGTACATGACCGCGATCTTGTCCGCGACGTCGGCGACGACGCCGAGGTCGTGGGTGATCAGGATCAGGCCCATGTTCATCTCGCGCTGGAGCTCCGCGAGCAGATCCATGACCTGGGCCTGGACCGTCACGTCGAGAGCCGTAGTGGGCTCGTCGGCGATGATCAGGTCCGGCTCCAGGGCCAGCGCCATGGCGATCATGATGCGCTGGCGCATGCCGCCGGAGAACTGGTGCGGGTAGTCACCCACGCGCGCCTTGGCGGCGGGGATCTTCACGCGGTCCATGAGCTCGATGGCCTTGACCTTCGAGTCCTTCTTGGACATGCCGCGGTGGACCCGGAACATCTCGCCGAGCTGGTCGCCCACCGAGTAGACCGGGTTCAGGGAGGACAGCGCGTCCTGGAAGATCATCGCCATCTTGTTGCCGCGGAGCTTGCGGCGCTCCTCGTCGGACATCTTGAGGATGTCCTTGCCGTGGAAGCGCACCTCGCCCCCGGCGATCCGTCCGGGCGGGCTGTCGAGAATGCCCATGATCGCCTGAGCGGTGACGGACTTGCCGGAGCCGGACTCGCCGAGCACGGCGAGGGTCTCGCCGGAGCTGACGCTGTAGCTCACGCCGTTGACGGCCTTGGCGACCCCGTCACGGGTCTTGAACTCGACCTGGAGGTTGTCCACCTCCAGCAGCGGCACGGCGGTCCCGCCGCCCGTCTCCGCAACGCTGAGAATCTCCGACGTCGTCACGCCGCCACCTTCGTCCTGCTTGCTGATGTTGTCTCGGAGCATCGGGCGGCCCTACCGGAGCTTCGGGTCGAGCGCGTCACGCAGGCCGTCGCCGACGAAGGCGAAGCCGAGCACGGTGACGACGACGAACAGGCTGGGGAAGACCCACAGATAGTCATTGACGCCGATGAACGCCTGCCCGGCCGCCAGCATGTTGCCCCACTCCGGGACGTCGACGGGGACGCCGGCGCCGAGGAAGGAGAGGGCCGCCACGCCGATGATCGTCGTGCCGACGTTGAAGGTCGCGTAGACCAGCACGGCGGTCAGCGAGTTGGGCAGGATGTGGGTACGGACGACCCGCCAGCCGCTGGCGCCGAGCGCCTTGGCCGCGTGGACGTAGTCCATCTCGCGCACCGACAGGATGGAGCTGCGCAGGAGCCTGGACACGGTCGCCCAGGAGAAGATCGCCAGCGAGATGATCACCGGGGTGATACCGCGGCCGGTGACCAGGATGATGACGACGGCGCCGATCATCAGCGGGAACGCGAGGAAGACGTCCGCGACGCGCATGACCAGGGTGTCGGCGAAGCCGGCGAAGTAACCGGCGATGGCGCCGAGGGCGACACCGATCAGCACCGCGAAGAAGATCGAGGCGAGGCCGACGAACATGGCGACGCGGGTGCCGGCTATCAGGCGCGAGAACATGTCGCGGCCCAGGGCGTCGGTACCCATCCAGTGCGTGCCGTTGGGCGAGGCGAGGGTGTTCTCCAGGTCCTGCGCGGTCGGGTCGAACGGGGCGAGCATGTCGCCGAACGCGGCCGTCAGGAACAGCAGGACGATGATGAAGAGACCCACGACGGCCAGCTTGTTCTGGACGTAGCGGTGGCGGATCTCGCCCCACTGGCTCAGTTGCTTGGGTGCGGGTTCGGCGGTGGCCGAAGCGGACGACACGGGGTTCTCGTCCCCGATCGCCGGGCTCGTTGCGAGCTCAGACATGAGGAAATCCTCCTTGGGGGCGGTCAGCTGAGGCGGATACGCGGGTCGAGGGCCGCGTACAGCAGGTCCACGATGAGGCTGAGGACGACGAAGACGGCGACGCTGTAGGTCACGACGCCGATCACGATCGGGTTGTTCTGCTGCTGAATCGCCTGAACCAGTGCCAGACCGACACCGTCCCAGTTGAAGATCGCCTCAGTGATGAGCGCACCACCGAGGAGTCCGCCGAACGAGATGCCCAGGTAGGTGACCACGGGAATGGACGAGTTGCGCAGCACGTGCTTGAACAGCACGCGGCGGCGCGGAAGTCCCTTGGCCACGGCCGTCTTCACGTAGTCCGCGCGCAGCACCTCGAGCATCGTGCCGCGGGTGAGGCGGGCGACGAAGGCGATGTCGGTGACGGCGAGGGTGATCGCGGGAAGGACCATGCCTTCGAGCTTGTCGCCGCCGAGCTGCGGGAACCACTGGAGTTCCACCGCGAAGTACTTCATGAGCAGCATGCCGATCACGAAGGTCGGGAAGCCCACGGCCATGGTTGTAAAAAATGTCGTGGCCATGTCGAGAATGCTGTATCTGTAGAGCGCGGCGATGATGCCCACGCCCATACCGAACACCGTGACGAGGAGGATGGCCAGCAAGGCCAGCTTCGCCGTGTTCTGAAGCTTGGGGGCGAGGATCTCGGAGACCTCGCGGCGCTGCACGAAGTCCTCGCCGAGGTCGCCGGTCGCGACCTTCGAGACGTAGTTCACGTACTGCTCGGGCAACGACTTGTCGAGCCCGTAGCGCGCCTTGAGTTCCGCGACCACTGCGGGGTCACGCGCCTTGTCACTGCCCGCGATCGAACCCACGGGATCGCCGGGGAGCACGAACAGACACGCGAACAGAACCATGGTCGCGCCTATGAGGACTATGACCATCTGCCCGAGGCGACGGGCGACGTACCTTCCCATGTTTTGCCTCTCTACCTGGCCACTTCTGGGAGCAGCGGCCTCCAGCCCAAGGAACGGGCCGGCTCTCGGCGTGCGGGGATTGCCCGCGGATGTGAGGGGTGCCGAAGTGAAAACGGCCTGCCGAGCGGGGCCGCGGCCCACCGGTCACCCGGGGGCCGCGGCACGTTCGCTCCTGACGGATATACCGTCCGAACCGATTACTTCTTGAGCGAGATCTTCTCGAGGATCGGGTCCTCGTTGAAGTTGATGTCGTCCAGACCGTTGAACTTGTCCGTCGCCATCAGGCGGAACTGGGACCGGTTGAAGGTCGGGATGAGCGCCATGTCGTCCATGGCCATCTTCTCGGCCTGCTGGTACATCTTGATGCGAGCGGCCTCGTCCTTGGTGGCGCGGGCCGTGTCGATCAGCTTGTCGAACTCCGGGTTGTTGTAACGGACGCGGTTGTCACCGGTCACGTTGCCCTCAGCGTCCTTCGCCATGGAAGACGAGTGCAGGAGCGGGAAGAGGAAGTTCTCCGGGGTCGGGTAGTCGGCACCCCACGCGAAGCGGTAGACGCCGGTGGCCTGCGAACCCTGCTGCTCCTTGAGCATGCCCGGGAAGTCCTTGCCGTCCAGCTTGACCTTGACGCCGAGGACGTCCTCGATCTGCTTCGCGAAGGCCTGGACCCACTCTTCGTGGCCCGCACCGGTGTTGAAGCTGAACTTGAGCTCGCTACCGGGCTTCAGGCCCGCCTTCTCGGCGTGCTCCTTGGCCTTGGCGGGGTCCTGCTTGATGCAGGAGACGCAGAGGTCCTTCTGGTACGCCTTCGGGAACGCCGGCGGCACGATGGTGGTCGACGGGGTCTGGAAGCCCTGGAAGACACCCTTGGCGACGGCCTGGCGGTCGATCGCGTAGGAGATGGCCAGACGGGCGTCCTTGGAGGCGGTCGGACCGTTGTCACCGATCGGCAGAATGAAGTTCATGCCGTTCGAGTCCTTGGCGAACCACTTGTTCTGCGCCTTGTACTTGGCCTCGGCGACCTTGAGCATCGGCACCGGGATGTGCGCGTAGTCGAAGGTGCCGGCCTGGAAGCCGTCGTACTCGAGCTGGTGCGCGGTCTTGTCGTTGAGGAGCGTGACCTGGACCTTCTCCAGCGACGCCTTCTGCAGACCGTAACCGTCGTTGCGGACGAGGTTGATCGCCTTGTTGTGCTCCCAGGTGCCGTCCATCTTGAACGGACCGTTACCGATGGGGGCCTCGCCGAACGCCTTGTCCTCTTCGCCGACCTTGGCGGTCGAGGGAACCGGGCTGTAGGCGTTGTGCGCCGTCTTCAGGACGAACTCGCAGTCCGCCTTGGACAGGTCCACCTTGATGGTGTTCGCGTCCGGGGTGGTGACACCGCTGAAGGTCTTGGCGGAGCCGTCCTGCAGCTGCTCGTAGCCCTTGATGCCGGCGAAGTGGTACGCCACGTCGGAGGCAGCGGCCTTGTGCGCGGCACGAGCCCAACCACGGGCGAACGCCTCGGCGTTGACGACCTCGCCGTTGGAGAACTTGGTGTCCGGCTTGACCTTGAAGGTCCACGAGGTGCAACCCTCGTCAGACGTCGCCGACTCGGCGAGCGCCGGCTCGGCCAGGCCGTCCGGCGTGTTTCCGTACAGGCCGGTGAACAGGGCATTGGCCAGCAGGATACCGGTGGACTCGTGGGCACGCCCCGGGTCGATGGTGTCCGGCTCGGTGCTGCCCAACCGGAACGTGCCACCAGAAGCGGCACTGCCCTTGTCCTTGCTGTCACCGTCACCGCCGCCACAGGCGGTAGCGGCCAGGGCGACGACAACCGCGCCCACGACCCACTTGGCGCTCTTGGCACCGCGCATGGGTTTCCTCCTCATGAGTCCACTGATCGACTTGAGGGGCAAAAAAACCTCGTCGACACCCCTGACGACGAGTGAATTGATGCCCATAGTGTGCTCGTGAGTCGGCGCGCTCCCCACAGCGCGTGACCCATTGACCCGAGCTCAATGGAGCCATCCTCGGGGACGGTCAGGCCGTAAACCACACTTAAGTGGTCTCGTTTTCACAACATCGATCCACGGCAGAAACCCGAAATCCGGACAAACGGATAGGAGACAGACACGTGCGAAACGGACGGTTAGCTCATCTTCCGGAGTGTCACGGTCGGTATCCGGACACTAGAACCCAAAAATCCGCTTGACAAACGCGAACAGCCCCTCCCCTCACGGACTTCGTGACGGACGGGGCTGCTGTGTTTTCGGGGCGATTGAACCACTACGGCCACCTCCCGAGCAAAGCCCGGGGGTGGCCGTGGTGGGTCCTGCGTCTCTACGTGTGGAACGCGCTTACACCTGGAACGCGCCTACACCTGAAACTACTTGGCGGACTTGGCGCGCGACGCGGTGCGCGAGCGCTCCTTCTGGTCCAGGACGACCTTGCGGATGCGGACGGCCTCCGGGGTCACCTCGACGCACTCGTCGTCGCGGCAGAACTCCAGGGACTGCTCCAGGGAGAGCCTGCGGGGCGGCACCACGTTCTCGGTGTTGTCCGCGGAAGCCGCACGCATGTTGGTGAGCTTCTTCTCCTTGGTGATGTTCACGTCCATGTCGTCGGAGCGCGAGTTCTCGCCGACGATCATGCCCTCGTACACCTCGGTGCCGGGCTCGGTGAACAGGACACCGCGCTCCTGCAGGTTGATCATCGCGAACGGCGTGACCGAGCCCGAACGGTCCGCGACCAGCGAACCGTTGTTACGGGTGACCAGCGGGCCGAACCACGGCTCGTGGCCCTCGTGGATGGAGTGGGCGATACCGGTACCGCGGGTGTTCGTCAGGAACTCCGTACGGAAGCCGATGAGACCGCGGGACGGGACGACGAACTCCATGCGGACCCAGCCGGAGCCGTGGTTCGACATGTTGTCCATGCGGCCCTTGCGGACGCCCATGAGCTGCGTGACCGCGCCCATGTGCTCCTCGGGGACGTCGATCGTCATGCGCTCGACCGGCTCGTGGGTCTTGCCGTCGATCTCCTGCGTGACCACCTGCGGCTTGCCGATGGTCAGCTCGAAGCCCTCGCGGCGCATCTGCTCGACCAGGATGGCGAGCGCGAGCTCACCACGGCCCTGGACCTCCCAGGCGTCGGGACGCTCGGTGTCGAGGACGCGCAGCGAGACGTTACCGACCAGCTCGCGGTCCAGACGGTCCTTGACCTGGCGGGCGGTGACCTTGCGGTCCTTGACCGCGGACTTGGCGTCCGCGCCCTTGCCGCTGCCACCACGGCCGACCATCGGGGAGGTGTTCGTACCGATGGTCATGGAGATCGCCGGCTCGTCCACCGAGATCAGCGGCAGCGCGATCGGGTTCTCCGGGTCGGCCAGGGTCTCGCCGATCATGATGTCGGGGAAACCGGCGACCGCGCAGATGTCACCCGGGCCCGCCACCTCGGCCGGCTTGCGGGTGAGCGCCTCGGTCATCAGGAGCTCGGTGATGCGGACGTTCGACATCGTGCCGTCGCGCTTGATCCACGCGACCGTCTGGCCCTTGCGCAGCTCGCCCTGCTCGACGCGGACCAGTGCGATGCGGCCGAGGAAGTTGTCGGCGTCCAGGTTGGTGACGTGGGCCTGGAGGGGGGCCTCCTCGTCGTACACCGGGGCGGGGACGTGCTCCAGGATGGTGGAGAAGAACGGCTCCAGGCTGGTGCTGTCGGCCGGGACGGTGCCGTCCTCCGGCTTGGTCAGCGACGCCACGCCGTCACGGCCGCAGGCGTAGACGATCGGGAACTCGATCTGGTCCTCGTCCGCGTCCAGGTCCAGGAAGAGGTCGTACGTCTCGTTGACGACCTCGTCGATCCGGGAGTCCGGGCGGTCGGTCTTGTTGATGCAGAGGATGACCGGCATCTTCGCCTGCAGGGCCTTGCGCAGGACGAAGCGGGTCTGGGGCAGCGGACCCTCGGAGGCGTCCACCAGCAGAACGACGGCGTCCACCATCGACAGACCGCGCTCGACCTCACCACCGAAGTCGGCGTGGCCGGGGGTGTCGATGATGTTGATCGTGATCGGGGCCCCGCCGTCCTTGGGGTGATACTTCACCGCCGTGTTCTTGGCGAGGATCGTGATGCCCTTCTCACGCTCCAGGTCGTTCGAGTCCATCATGCGGTCGTCGAGGTGCTGGTGGGCGGCGAAGGCACCGGCCTGCTTGAGCATGGCATCGACGATGGTCGTCTTGCCATGGTCGACGTGGGCGACGATGGCGACGTTACGGATGTCGTGGCGCGTGGGCACTTCGGCGCTTCTCCCGGGATCGTGGATGGCGTCGCGTACGGTCCGGCACGCGCGCCTCGACCGGGCGAAATCCTGCCACGGCCTTACCCCATGGTACGTCGCGCAGCGGGAACCGCCTGCCGGGGGGTCTGTCAAGAGGCCGGATGAATGAGTGCGGCCGGGTGGTGCGTGGGGTGCCCCGGCCGCCGTTCCTGCCAGTAATCACGCGGGTCAACGGGTATGCACGACCTTGCCCGCCAGGGATTCGGCGGGCAAGGGACTTGAGTCACATCTGAGCTTTCCCGTGGGCGATCACTCGTTCGAGTGGGTCCTCCGGGTTCCTCTGAGAGCAGTGGATGCCGACTCTAGGTTGGCGTCATGAGGGCATCAGCGGAGGTGGGTGAGATCGGGCACGCCCGGTACTCCTTCCGGCTGCGCGTGTCGTCCACCGCCCTGGCCTTGCTGTTGTCCGAGTGGGACCGGTGCCGCTGGGTCTGGAACCAGTGCGTCGCTGAATCGCGGGCGGCATACAAGGCCAGGGAGAAGTGCGGCCCGGCCAGGTTGGACAAGATGCTGACGGGCTGGCGCCGCGGGCACGAGTGGCTGCGCGGCGGCGGGAGCGTGCCGCAGCAGCAGGTCGTTCGGGCGTTCGCCACGTCCCGTGCCAAAGCCTCGAAGGACATCAAGGCCCGGCTTCCGGTCAGTCGGCGGGCGGGGATGCCCCGCTGCAAGAAAAAGGACCTTGCGGAGCCGTCGCTCAACTACACCCGCCGTGGCTTCCGGCTGAAGGACGGCCGTCTGCACCTGGCGGGCGGCATATCGCTGACGGTGGTGTGGTCGCGCGACCTGCCTGCCGACCCTTCGAGCGTCCGCATCTACCGGGACAGCCTCGGCCACTGGTATGCCTCCTTCGTCGTCCCGGCGCAAGCACACCCACTGCCCTCGACCGACAGTGTGATCGGTATTGACTGGGGTGTGAGGGAGACCGCGACCACCACCAGTGACGCCCCCGACCTGCCACACGCCGCGTATGGGATGAAGGCTGCGGGGAAGCTGGCCGGGTATCAGCGGATGATGGCCCGCCGGAAGCCGAGGCGTGGCCAGGCCGCTTCGAAGGGCTACCGGAAGGCGAAGCGGCAGGCCGCGAAGGTACACAAGAAGATCGCCCGGCAACGCCAGGACACGGCCCGCAAGTGGGCCAAGAGGGTCGTGACGGACTTCGGCAGGCTCGCTGTGGAGGACTTCCGACCCAGGTTCCTTGCCAAGTCGACCATGGCCCGCAAGGCGGCCGACGCGGCCATCTCGGCCACCAAGCACGAGCTGATCAACATGGCGCGCAAGCACGGCCGCTCCCTGCGGCTCGTGCACCCGGCGCACACCACCATGGACTGCGGAAACTGCGGAGCGAGAGCCAAGCACGCACTCCCGCTGTCAGAACGTACCTACACCTGCACCGCGTGCGGAGCCGTCTCGCCTAGAGACAAGAACTCCGCACGCGTCATGCTCGTCCGGGCTGGTCTCAACCCGGCTGGTGCTGATCGCGGAAGACCTGGCGGACCGCCGGTCAGCCAGGCTGCGTGAGCCAGGAATCCCCCTCCCTGCGGAGGGGGAGGATGTCAAATCTGAGCTTGATACCCCGTCCCCGTCCCGCCGGTGGGACTACTTCTTGTCCTTGGCGGTCGGAGGCTTCTTCCAGCCGATGTCCTGGTAGCGGGGGGCGCCGAGGCCGAAGGCGCCGGCGTTGGCCAGGCTCGGCTTGGCGGCCACCAGCTCCGGGCGCTGGTAGAGGGGGATGGAGCCGGCGGCGGCCCAGATCCGGGCGTCCGCCTTGCGCATCAGCTCGCGGGACTGCTCCTCGTCCAGCTCGCCCAGGGCCTGGTCGAAGAGCTGGTCGATGTGGTCGGTGCCGACCCGGGTGTAGTTCTGTTCGACGAGGAGCGAGCCGTCCGCGGCCGGTTCCGGCTTGGCGAAGATGGGCCGGGCGTCGGTGGCGGGGTAGGCCGTCGCGGGCCAGGAGTAGAGGGCCAGGTCGTACTGGCCCGAGGCGATGTGGTCCTTGAAGAAGCTGTCGTCGGCCACCTTGGTGATCTCGGTGTTCACGCCGACCTTGCGGAGCATCTGGGCGATCCGGTCGCCGACCGTGCGCAGGGACTCCGAGCCGGGGCCGGCCGGGAGGACGAAGCGCAGGGTGAGCGCCTTGCCGTCCTTGGCGAGCATGGAGCCCGAGGTACGGACGGCCGGCTTGGCCGGGGCCGGGGCCGGGGAGCCCTGCGCCGGCTCGGCCGCCTCACCGTCGCGGGCCGGGCTGCGCTTGCCGTCGTCGACGGCGGCGAACCGGCCGGCCTGGGCGAGGAGGGCGGCCTCCTGCCGGGCCGCGAAGGGGGCGGGGGCCAGTACCGGGGAGGGCCCGCCCTGCGGACCGCCCCGGGCGAAGGCGTCGGCGTCGACGATCTCGCCGTCGGGGCCGTTCACCGGCGCCCCGGCGAGGACACCGTCGCCGCTGTGCCCCTCGGGGCCCTCGGGGCGGCTGCCGTGCGTGCCCCCGCGCTCACCGGGGGCACCGGGGGCGGCGGGGGCACCGGGGGCTGCGGGCTTGCCCGCCGGGCGGGCCTTGGGCAGCAGCGCGGTCGCGGACCGCAGGTCGCCGTTGGCCTCGTCGTCCTGGCCCACGATGTAGAGGCCGTCGTTCCCGGTGCCCGGGCCCGACGGGGTCTTCCCGTCGTCCTGCTGCGCGCCCTCCGCGCTCTCCGGGCCCGCCTTGGCGCCCGCCGGCTCGGTGAGCTTGCCGCCCCGGCGCCAGCCCGCGTCCGCGAGCAGGGCCTGGGCCGCCTGGGTGTCCTGGCCGCCGAGGGCGTCGCTGTTGTCGGCGTACGCCCGCTGCCCGGCCAGGGCCAGGTGGCTGCCGACCGGCTTCGCGGGCAGGCCGAGGGGCTTCAGTACGATCTCGGCCAATGTCTTGCGGTCCAGGGCCCGGGCCACCGCCCGGCGCACCCGCTCGTCGGAGAGCGGGCCGGAGGCTCCGTTCATGGCGAGCTGCGTGTAGGCCGGCTCCAGGGACTTGCGCACCGTGAAGTTCCGCAGGGCCGCCTGCTCGTCGGCGTACCGTTTCACCGCCGCGAGGTGCTTCTGGCGGCTCTGCTGCTCGGCCGCGGCCTTGCCCTCGTCCGCCCCGAACGCGATCGCCCACGACAGCGTGGCCTGCGCCGGGGTCATCGCGGCCGCCGGGCCGTGGGCGGGGGCCCCGCCCGAGCCCGCGCCGCCCCGGCCGGAGGCGTCCCGGCGGGCCAGGGCGATGCGGTCGGCGCCCGCCCGGTCGATCTCCGCCAGGTCGATCTTCCCGGCGGCCAGCGCGGCCGGGCGCTCGGCCCGGGGCACCGCCGTCAGGACCATCGTGTCCAGCTTGGCGGGCCGGCCCCACCAGCGCGGATTGCGGGTCAGGGCGGCGGTGCCGGTCTTCTTGTCGATCGCCCCGAGCGCGAAGGGTCCGGCGGTGACCTTCAGCGTGCCGCGGGCGCCCTCGTTGAAGGCCTCCGGGGTGCCCATGACCTGCTTGGGGTAGAGCGGGGTGAACAGGGAGCGCCAGTCGGCGTACGGCTTGGCGAAGGTGACCTTGACCTCCAGGTCGGTCTTGCCCTTCTCGATCTTCTCGATCCGGTCGTAGCCGGCGTTGCGCGCCGTCCAGTACGCCGAGTCCTTGCCGTTCAGAGCCCGCCACTGCGCCACGAAGTCGGCGGCGCCGACCTCGCGCCCGTCGCTCCACACGGCCTGCTGGTTCAGCTTGTACAGGACGACCTGCTTGGGCTCCCGCTCGACGACCTCGGCCTTCTCCAGGTAGTCGGGATTGGCCGCCGGCCGCCCCTTGTCGTCCAGCACGAACAGCTGGGGCAGCACGGCCCCGGCGATCCTGTTCGTGGTGGCGTCCGCGTCGGCCTGGAAGGTGTTCAGGGTGTCCGGGAGGGTGTCCACCGCCCAGCGCAGCACGCCCCCGTCCGCGACCTTGTCGCGGGCGGTCGTGGCGATGTCCTGTCCCGCCGCGGCCGGGCCGCCCTCGTCGTCACCCGCGCCGCAGCCCGTGAGCAGCGGCAGTGCGAGGACTCCCGAGGTCAGGAGCGCCAAGGACCTGCGCCTTCTCTGGGACATGGGTGGTACCTCCGGGGCGGGGCGTGGGGGAAGCATGATCACGTTCGGCGGTATTTGGAGCTGATCACACCGGCTGCCGGAACCCACTGAAATCGACGGTCCGCCGCACCCTTCGCAGCCGCCTCTCGCCACGCCGCGAACCCCACCCGTGCGGACCAATCCCACTTGCGCGCCGAAGGGGCGTTCCCCCGGGAGAGGGACGAGAATGGGGGGCAGGGAGGGGCGCACAGTTCACGCCTGCGCGCCCGCAATCGCTGCACGTCCCTTCACAACGGGGGACGGGAAGCGCGACACTCGCAGGCGCACATGAGCGTTGCCACCGCAGTTTGGCGGAAGTGAGGGCAAATCATGTCCCTGCAAGACGATCTGAGTGCCGTACGGCGCAACCTGGACGAGCTGACCCGCAAGGTCGAGCAGCTGGAACAGCAGGCCAAACGGCAGAAGCCGGGGAGCTCGACGCCGGCGGCCGCTCCGGACCCGTCCCGGATGGTGACGGTCCCGGACACCCCGTACGACAGCTCGCTGTGGACGGACTCGGACGACGAGGGCCTCGGCGCCCGCGACCGCCGCGCGCCCTGACGGCGGACACCTCCCCCGGTCTTACGACCCACACCCCATCTGGCCCGGCCGTCCGCGGCCGGGCCTCCTGGGCCACCCCTCATCACTCCTCCCGGAGTCCCCTTTGGCCACAGGCACGGAACGACCCCAGCAGCGGCCCGGCGGCGGCGTCCACGACGCCGCCCGGGCCGCGATCGCGGCCCGGCACCTGCGGACCGACCGGTGGTGGCTGGCCCCCGCCGGCACCGCGGCCGGGCTGCTCGCCTTCATCGTCTACTCGACCTGGCGGGCCTTCGCGAACGCCGATTACTACGCGGCCCCCTACGTCTCCCCCTTCTACTCCCCGTGTCTCGCGGAGAACTGCCAGGAGATGCGGGACGGCCCCAACTGGGATCTCTTCGGCAGCTGGTGGGGCCTCTCCCCCGCCCTGCTGATCCTGGTCTTCCCGCTCGGCTTCCGGCTGACCTGCTACTACTACCGCAAGGCGTACTACCGGGGCTTCTGGGCCTCGCCGCCCGCCTGCGCCGTCGCCGAGCCGCACACGAAGTACACCGGCGAGACCCGCTTCCCGCTGATCTTCCAGAACATGCACCGGTACTTCTTCTACGCGGCGCTGCCGGTCGCGGGCATCCTCACCTACGACACGGTGCTGACCTTCCGCGACGAGCACTACGCGTGGGGCCACATGGGCCTGGGGACCCTGCTGTTCCTGGTCAACATCGCGCTGATCTGGGCCTACACGCTGTCGTGCCACTCCTGCCGCCACATCATGGGCGGCCGGCTCAAGCACTTCTCGAAGCACCCGGTGCGCTACCGGCTGTGGGGCTGGGTCAGCGCGCTCAACACCCGCCACATGCTGCTGGCGTGGGCCTCCCTGATCAGCGTGGCCCTGTGCGACTTCTACGTGTACCTGGTGGCCAGCGGCACCTTCGACGACCCGAGGATCTTCTAAATGGCTCAAGTCGACCGGCAGCAGTGGGACGTGGTCGTGGTCGGCGCGGGCGGCGCCGGTCTGCGGGCCGCGATCGAGGCCCGCGAGCGGGGCGCCCGTACGGCCGTGATCTGCAAGTCCCTCTTCGGCAAGGCCCACACGGTGATGGCGGAGGGAGGGATCGCCGCCTCCATGGGCAACGTCAACGAGGGCGACAACTGGCAGGTGCACTTCCGCGACACCATGCGCGGGGGCAAGTTCCTCAACCAGTGGCGGATGGCGGAACTCCACGCGAAGGAGGCCCCGGACCGGGTCTGGGAGCTGGAGACCTGGGGCGCGCTCTTCGACCGGACGCCCGACGGGAAGATCTCCCAGCGCAACTTCGGCGGGCACGAGTACCCGCGCCTCGCGCACGTCGGCGACCGGACCGGCCTGGAGCTGATCCGCACCCTCCAGCAGAAGATCGTCCAGCTCCAGCAGGAGGACTTCAAGGAGTTCGGGGACTACGAGGCCCGGCTCAAGGTCTTCCAGGAGTGCACGGTCACGCGGGTTTTGAAAGATCGCAGTCTCAAGGAGGGGCAGAGGGTCTCGGGGGCCTTCTGCTACGAGCGCGAGTCCGGCCGCTTCTTCGTCCTGGAGGCCCCGGCGGTGGTCCTGGCCACGGGCGGGATCGGCAAGTCCTTCAAGACCACCTCGAACTCCTGGGAGTACACGGGCGACGGCCACGCGCTGGCCCTGCTCGCGGGCGCGCCCCTGCTGAACATGGAGTTCGTGCAGTTCCACCCGACGGGCATGGTCTGGCCGCCGTCCGTGAAGGGCATCCTCGTCACCGAATCGGTGCGCGGCGACGGCGGGGTGCTGCGCAACTCCGAGGGCAAGCGGTTCATGTTCGACTACGTCCCGGACGTGTTCAAGGAGAAGTACGCCGAGTCGGAGGAGGAGGGCGACCGCTGGTACGAGGACCCGGACCACAACCGGCGTCCGCCCGAGCTGCTGCCGCGCGACGAGGTGGCGCGGGCCATCAACTCGGAGGTCAAGGCGGGCCGCGGCTCCCCGCACGGCGGTGTCTTCCTCGACGTGTCCACCCGGATGCCGGCCGAGAAGATCAAGCGGCGGCTCCCGTCGATGTACCACCAGTTCAAGGAGCTGGCGGACGTGGACATCACGGCGGAGCCGATGGAGGTGGGCCCGACCTGCCACTACGTGATGGGGGGCATCGCCGTCGAGTCCGACACGGCGGCCACCGTCGGCGTCCCGGGGCTCTTCGCGGCCGGCGAGGTCGCGGGCGGCATGCACGGCTCGAACCGGCTCGGCGGGAACTCCCTGTCCGACCTGCTGGTCTTCGGGCGGCGGGCCGGTCTGCACGCGGCCGAGTACGCCGCGCGGGACACCGCCTCCGGGGCCGCCGGGCGCCCGGTCGTCTCGCAGGCGGAGATCGACGCGGCGGCCGCGGAGGCGCTGGCCCCCTTCCACGCCGACGAGGGCGCGGAGAACCCGTACACGCTCCACCAGGAACTCCAGACGACCATGAACGACCTCGTCGGCATCATCCGCCGCGAGGGCGAGATGGCCGAGGCGCTGGACAAGCTCGCGACGCTGCGCCTGCGGGCCTCCCGGGCCGGTGTCGAGGGGCACCGGCAGTTCAACCCGGGCTGGCACCTGGCCCTGGACCTGCGGAACATGCTGCTGGTCAGCGAGTGCGTGGCCCGCGCGGCCCTGGAGCGCACCGAGAGCCGGGGCGGGCACACCCGCGAGGACTGCCCGGCGATGGAGCGGAGCTGGCGCCCGGTGAACCTGCTGTGCCGGCCCGTGGACCCCGCCCCGGCCGACCCGGCGGCCCACCGGATCGAGCTCACGCGGGTCCGCACCGATCCCATCCGCTCCGACCTGCTCGCGCTGTTCGAGAAGGAAGAGCTGGTCAAGTACCTCGCCGAAGAGGAGCTGTACGAATGAGTACGTACGACGCGAGCTTCCGTATCTGGCGGGGCGACGCGGAGGGCGGATCGCTCGCGGACTTCACCGTCGAGGTGCACGACGGGGAGGTGGTCCTGGACATCGTCCACCGGCTCCAGGCCACCCAGGCCTCGGACCTCGCGGTGCGCTGGAACTGCAAGGCGGGCAAGTGCGGCTCGTGCAGCGCGGAGGTCAACGGCCGGCCGCGGCTGATGTGCATGACGCGCATGTCCACCTTCGAGCGGTCCGAGACGATCACGGTCACCCCGCTGCGGGCCTTCCCGGTCATCCGCGACCTGGTCACGGACGTGTCCTTCAACTACCAGAAGGCGCGCGAGGTCCCGGCCTTCGTACCGCCGGAGGGGGTGGCCCCGGGCGCGTACCGGATGCAGCAGATCGACGTGGAGCGCTCACAGGAGTTCCGCAAGTGCATCGAGTGCTTCCTGTGCCAGGACACCTGCCATGTGGTGCGTGACCACGAGGAGAACAAGAGCGCCTTCGCCGGTCCGCGCTTCCTGATGCGGGTGGCGGAGCTGGACATGCACCCCCTGGACGCGGCGGCGGAGGCGGGCCTGGACCGCAAGCGCACGGCGCAGGAGGAGCACGGGCTCGGCTACTGCAACATCACCAAGTGCTGCACGGAGGTCTGCCCCGAGGGCATCAAGATCACCGACAACGCGCTGATCCCTCTGAAGGAGCGGGCGGTGGACCGCAAGTACGACCCGCTGGTGTGGCTGGGGAACAAGATCCGGCGCCGTTCCGATCCCGGGTCACCGCCTTCGGCTCCGGCTGCAGCTCCGGCTGCGACGCCGGGTGCGACTCCGGGTGCGGAGGGGTGAAACCGCCCATAATCTCCGATATGTGATTCCGCCGAGAAGCCAGACGAGAAGCAGGCCGCGCAGCGGTCTGTTCGTACGGGCCGGGCTCGCCCTCGCCGCCGCGCTGCTGGCGCTCGGCGGCTGGGGCGCGGCCGGGGCGCCACCGGCGCGGGCCGACGATCCCGTCACCCTTTCGCAGCAAGGGCAGATCACCGACCGCGTCGGGGCGTTGGGCGACCGGAAGGGGTCGGTCACCGCCGCGCTCGACAAGCTGTACGCCGACCGGAAGATCCAGCTCTTCGTGGCGTACGTACGCGACTTCTCCGAACGCTCCGCGCAGAGCTGGGCCGACGCCACCGCGGAGAAGAACGGCCTGGGCCAGGACGACGTGCTGCTGGCGGTGGCGACCGGGGCCCGCCAGTACGCGTACTCCGCCGCCGTCGACTCCGGTTTCACCGAGGAGCAGCTCGCGGCCGTCTCCCGGACAGCCATCGAGCCCGCCTTGAAGCAGAACGACTGGGCGGGCGCCGCCATCGGCGCGGCCAACGGCTACAACGCCGTGCTCGGCGGGCGGCCCGTCCCCGCGCCCACCATCACCCCCGGCCCGGCCGATCCCGGCGGCAAGGCGAGCGGCGAGAACGGTGCCGGGGACTTCGTACTCCCGGTGGTCGCGGTCGGCGCGGCCGGAGCGCTCGGGGCGTACGCGTACCGCCGCCGCAAGCGCAAGGACGCGGGGATCGGCGCCGCCGGCCGCGGTACGACGACCGGCCCGGGCTGGCCCGAAGGAGCGCCGGACCGGCTCCCGCTGCCGGGACTGGACGCCCGGGCCAAGGCGCTGCTGGTGCAGACCGACGACTCCGTCCGCACCAGCACCGAGGAACTCGGCTTCGCCTCCGCGCAGTTCGGGGACGAGGCGGTCGTCCCGTTCACCGCGGCCGTGGAGTACGCCAAGTCCGAGCTGACGCACGCCTTCCGGCTGCGCCAGCAGCTCGACGACGCCTACCCGGAGGACGACGCGACCCGGCGCCGGATGCTGGACGAGATCGTGGCCCGCTGCACCGAGGCGAACCGGCGGCTCGACGCCGAGTCGGCGGACTTCGACCGGCTGCGGGACCTGGAGAAGAACGCCCCGCAGGCCCTCGCCACCGTGGAGGAGCACTTCCGGGCCCTGACCGGGCGGACGACGACGGCCGAGGCGACCCTGACCGCGCTGGCCCGGCGGTACGCGGACTCCGCGTCCGCGCCCGTGGCCTCCAATCCCGCACAGGCCAAGGACCGGCTGCTGTTCGTGACCACCAACCTGGGCGAGGCCCGGGCGGCCCTCGACGGCGGCGACAACGGGAAGGCGGCCGTGTACGTACGGGCCGCCGAGGGCGCGGTGGACCAGGCGGCGACCCTGGTGGACGCGGTCGAGCGGCGGGCGCAGGAGCTGGCGGAGGCGGCCGGGAAGCTGCCGGGCGCGCTGAACGAGACGGAGACCGACCTCGCCGACGCGCGCGGGCTGCTGACCGGCACCGCGGAGGGCACCTCCACGGCGGACCTGCGCGGGCGGATCGGCCGGGCGGAGGCCGTACTGGCCGACGTGCAGCAGGAGACGGCGGCCGGCCGGTACGACCCGATCGACGCCCTGCGCCGCGTCGAGGAGGCCGACGCGGCTCTCGACGAGGCCCTGGCCGGGGCGCGGGAGCGGGAGTCGGGCCGACAGCGGGCGGCGACCCTGCTCGACCCGGCCATGCTCTCGGCGCGCAGCGCGATCGGCGCGGCGACGGACTACATCACCACCACGCGGGGCGCGATCGGCAGCCAGGCCCGCACCCGGCTGGCGGAGGCCGGCCGGCACCTGGAGCGGGCGGCGGCCCTGACGGCGGCGGACCCGGCGGGCGCGCTGGCGGAGGCGCAGCAGGCGGATGCGCTGGCGCGGCAGGCGCAGCAGCTGGCGGAGCAGGACGTACGGGAGTACCGGGACCCGTACGCGGGCCGGCAGGCCGGCGGCGGCCAGGGCGGGGCCGTACTCGGCGGGATCATCCTCGGCGAGATCCTGCGGGGCGGCCGGGGCGGCGGGGGCGGCGGGGGCTTCGGCGGGGGCGGCTTCGGCGGCGGTTTCGGGGGCGGAGGTGGTGGCAGCGGCCCCGGCTCCTTCGGCGGCGGCGGGACCCGCGGCCGCATGGGGGGCGGCGGCCGCTTCTGAACTGCACATCCATCGGCCCTGACCAGGAGAGACCGACCATGAGCAAGCAGACCATCCTCGGCCGCGTCACCCAGCTCGCCAAGGCCAACATCAACGCGCTGCTGGACCAGGCGGAGGACCCGCAGAAGATGCTGGACCAGCTGATCCGCGACTACACGAACAACATCGCGGAGGCGGAGCAGGCCGTCGCGACGACGATCGGCAACCTCCGGATGCTGGAGGCGGACCACAAGGAGGACGTGGAGACGGCCTCCGAGTGGGGCGTCAAGGCCCTCGCGGCGAGCAGGAAGGGGGACGAGCTGCGGGCGTCGGGGGCGACCGCGGACGCCGACAAGTTCGACAACCTCGCGAAGGTGGCGCTGGGCCGGCAGCTGCAGTCGGAGAAGGAGGCGAGGACGGCGGAGCCGACGATCGCCGCCCAGACGGAGGTCGTCGGCAAGCTCAAGTCGGGACTGGACTCGATGCGGAACAAACTGACGGAGCTGCAGTCCAAGCGCGACGAGCTGGTGGCCCGGGCGAAGACCGCCCAGGCGCAGAACACGATGCTGGACGCGGTGAAGAACATCGACGTCATGGACCCGACGAGCGACCTGGCGCGCTTCGAGGAGAAGGTGCGGCGGGAGGAGGCGATGGCCCTCGGCAAGCAGGAACTGGCCGCCTCCTCGCTGGACGCCCAGTTCGAGGCCCTGGACGACCTCGGGAAGTCCTTGGAGGTCGAGTCCAGGCTCGCCGCGCTCAAGCGGGGGCGTGCGGCCTGACCGTTGCCGTAGGGAATCCGGGCGCGGCGTTACGGAACGCTACGCGCCGTGACCCGGCCGTGCCTGCCCAGCGGGGTCAACACCGCCCGGGAGGCGGGGGGCTGTCGAGGTATTAGGATCACCCGATCATTGCAATCGCAGAGTGTTACGGGGGCTCGGGTGAGCATGACGTCGTTCGACGCGGAGTGGGCGGGGCTCAAACAAGGAACCACGGCCGGCGCCGAGATGCGGCTGGCGAGTGCCGCGCCCGACGGCGGCGGCGGCGGTGGTGGTGAGGACCTCAAGTCCGACATGGCTGTCTGGAAGAAGGGCAGCCAGGACGTCGGCGAGCTGGTGACGGCCATCAGGAAGGCGCTCACCGAGTTCGAGAGCGGCCAGAAGGGCGCCGCCGTCACCGGCGTGGAAAGCGCCACCGCCCAGGGCGAGCTGTACACGTCGTGGAAGACGTACCTCGACTCCCTGGTCGGCAAGTGCACCACTTTGCAGGGGCCGATGATCTCGGCGGGCAAGGGCCAGGTCTCCAACGACGAAACCCTGCGCGGTGACTTCGCCCGCATGGACGACACGTACAAGGACACGCCCGCCACCGGCGGCAACGACGGGGGCCGGTGAGAGCGGGCATGGACTACGCAACTCTGAAAGCCCTCAAGCCCTCCGAGTTCACCGAGGCGGCCGACGGCTACCAGTCGGTCAGCGCCATGGCCGACCACGCCTACGGCAGCACCGAGGGCCAGATCACCGCCCGGCTGCGGGCCGGGCTCAGCGGCAAGGCCGTCGAGGCCGCCCTGGGGCAGCTGCAGGGCCTGGCGCAGAACTTCCACTACACGCAGGTCGAGTGCGGGCTCGCCGCGACCTCCCTCAACGCGCTCGCCGCCTCCTTCACCGAGGCGAAGCGGAAGCTGGACGCGGCCGTGAGTGACGCCGAAGCCCAGAAGTTCTCGGTCGGCGCTGACGGTTCGGTGAGTTTCCCGCCGGGCGGGACGGAGAAGGACGGCAAGCTGCCCGAGGGCGGCACGGTCAGCGGCAGCGCCAAGGGCAAGCCGTCGGGGAACGTCATCGACCCCACCAAGGACGCCAACGACCTCTCCGCCGCCCTGGAACGCCAGGCGGCGAACATTCACCCCAACCCGAACTTCGGCAAGGCGGTGGAGATAGCCAACCGGATCGCGCAGGCCGTCGCCGAGGCCACCGAGGCCGACACCCAGTGGGCCCCGCGCCTGCGCAAGCTCAAGGCGGACGACGACCTAAAGGTCTCCGAGTCCGACTGGGCCGACGTCCAGGGCGACTCCGCCGCGGTCAGCAGCGGCGCCAAGGACTACCTCGCCCACATCAAGCCCCCGCCGCCCAAGGGCAGCGACCCGCAGCTGAACGCCGAGTGGTGGAAGGGGCTGTCGGAGGAGGAGAGGGAGGCCTACATCACCCTTCAGCCGGCGAGCGTCGGAGCACTGAACGGGCTCCCGGCGGACGTCCGCGACAGCGCCAACCGTACGGTCCTCGCGGAGACGCACGGCGCCTACAAGACGGAGCTGAACGCCATCCCCGGGGAACCGCAGCCCAAGTACCACTACGTCCAGCGCGGGCGCGCCTGGATGCGCGAAGAGACAGACGAGTGGAGCGCCTGGAACGACAAGCACGGGGAGCGGCATGCCCATCTGAAGGACCGCCTGGAGGGCATGGAGACGATCCAGAACCGCTTCAACGCCACCGGCGAGCGGGGACTGCCCGAGGCGTACCTGCTCGGATTCGACGCCGAGGCGAACAACGACGGACGCGTGATCCTGGCCAACGGGAACCCGGACACGGCGGACCACACGTCCATCTTCGTACCGGGCACGAAGACGACGCTGGGGACCATCGAGGACGAGGCCGCGAAGAGCGACGCCCTGTGGCGCGAGGCCTCGGCACTGGCGCCCGGGCAGTCGGTGTCGACCATCACCTGGTTCGACTACGACGCCCCGAACACCATCCTCGGCGAGGCCCCCCACGACAAGTGGGCCGAGCAGGGGGCGCCGACCCTGCGGCAGTTCCTCGACGGCAACCAGGCGGCCCATCAGGCGGCCACCGGCGACACCGCGCACACGACGCTCATCGGCCACAGCTAC
Organism: Streptomyces sp. NPDC030995; assembly: GCF_055571215.1. NCBI lineage: Bacteria > Bacillati > Actinomycetota > Actinomycetes > Kitasatosporales > Streptomycetaceae > Streptomyces > Streptomyces sp. NPDC030995. The sequence goes on along the minus strand of NZ_JBVIFS010000001.1, from coordinate 482,526 downwards.
GGATCCACGCTGATCGGCGACACGGCGAAGTACCGCAGTGACTACGCCGACAGCTGGGCCGACCCCATGCCCGTCGACGACGTGGTCGCGGTCGGCAGCCCCGGTATGCAGGCGGACCGCGCCGGAGACCTGGGCTTCCAGCCGAAGCACGTGTGGGCCATGGAAGGCGGGGGCGACGACAACGGGGTCACGCTTGGCGGCAGGCTCAGCGGTCTCGGTGACTGGGGGGTCATTCCCACGGACGAGCGTTTCGGTGCCAACAAGATGCACAGCGATTCCCCGGGCCACGGGAACTTCTGGGACGAGAAGGACGGTAAGCCGTCTGTCAGCCTCTCGAACCAGGCGGCCGTGATAGCCGGCCGGTATGGCAGGGTCGAACTGGACAGGGAGGCTCCCTAATGGACCGCAGAAACAGGCGCAGCGCCACGGCACTGGCGCTCCTGGGCGCCCTGACCCTCGCATCGGGATGCACTCTCATGAACGACGAATCCTCCTCCAAGCGCACCTACGACCCGCAGCCGCGCACCCACCTGGAGGTGGAAGAGGAAGTCGGCGACCTGTCGAGCAGGGCCCTCGACATGACGCAGGTCAAGGGCAAGGTGACGGAGGGGGGCCCGGCGACCTATCCCTGCGGCACGAGCGAGGAGAAGAAGAGCGGCCTCCGTTATGTCCGGCACGCCTGGTCCGTGTACGGCGTGGACCACGACACCCTCGACAAGGGCATGAAGAACCTCGCCGCGCAGCTGCCGGAGAACGGCTGGAAGGTCGTGAAGAACGGCCCGAACCCCAACACGGAGGCCAAGACGCCCGAGGTCTTCGCCGTCCACGAGGCGACCCACACCCAGCTCGAGGCCCGGTGGATGGACAGCTCCGACGGAGGCGAGAACCTGATCAACTTCGCCGTGTCCTCCCGGTGCTTCAAGGACACCGACCCGAAGTGAGCGCAGGCCCCCGGACCCGGCGGGTCCGGGGGCAGGGGCCCGCGGCCCCGCTCAGCCGTACATGTTCAGCAACTGCTCCGCAGAGAGTTCGGACACCGCGTCCGCCGTCGCGCCCGGGAGCGGGAGCTCGAACCAGACCGTCTTGCCGCGGTGGGTGCGGCGGGTGCCCCACCCGGCGGACAGCAGGCCCACCAGCTGGAGCCCCCGCCCGCCCTCGTCCGTGTCCCGGGCGCGACGGCGCCGCGGCTGCACCAGGTTCGCGTCCCACACCTCGCAGACCAGGGTCCGGTCCAGCAGCAGCCGCAGCCGGATCTCGCCCTCCCCGTACCGCAGTGCGTTCGTGACGAGCTCGCTCACCAGCAGTTCCGTGGTGTCCAGCAGCCCCTCCAGGCCCCACGCCGGCAGTTTCGCCCGGGCCAGTTCCCGCGCCCGCCCCACCGAGCGGGCCTCCCGCGGCAGCTGCCAGTCGCCCACCGCGTCCACCGGCAGCCCCTGCACCCGGGCCATCAGCAGGGCGATGTCGTCCTCGCCGTGCCGGGTGTCCAGCGTGTTCAGCACGTGGTCGCAGACGTCCTCCAGGGGGCGGACCGGGTCCGCGAGGGCCGCGCGCAGGCCGCGCAGGCCCTCCTCCAGCGGGTGGTCGCGGGACTCGACCAGACCGTCGGTGTAGAGGGCCAGCAGGGCACCCTCCGGAAGGTCGACCTCCACCTCCTCGAACGGCTCCCCGCCCACTCCCAGCGGCATTCCCGGCGGCACCTCCAGCAGCAGTGCGGGCCTCGGCTTCCCGCCCTCGTCGGGGGGCTCCACCAGGACCGGCGGCATGTGGCCCGCGTTGGCGATCGTGCAGCGCCGCGTCACCGGGTCGTACACCGCGTACACGCAGGTCGCGAGGTACACCTCGGAGCGGTCCGCGTCCCGCGAGTGCAGGGCGGCCCGGGACGCCTGCTGGGAGCCGCCGGGGGCCCCGAGCCCCCGTGCGATCTCGTCCAGCGCGGTCAGCACCTCCGCCGGTTCGAGGTCCAGCAGCGCGAGGGTCCGTACGGCGGTCCGCAGTTCTCCCATGGCGACGGCGGCCCGCAGCCCCCGGCCCATGACGTCGCCGACGACCAGCGCCGTGCGGTGCCCGGGCAGTTCGATGACGTCGAACCAGTCCCCGCCGACCTCCGTCGCCGCGTTCCCCGGCAGGTACCGGCAGGCGATGTCGAGGCCGGCCGCCTCCGGGTCGCCGGGGGGCAGCAGGCTGCGCTGCAGTATCAGCGCCCGCTCGTGCTCGCGCCGGTACAGCCGCGCGTTGTCGATGCACACGGCGGCCCGCGCGGCCAGCTCGACGGCGACCGCCCGGTCCCGTTCGCCGAAGGGTTCGCTGCCCTTCGTACGGGAGAACTGCGCGAGGCCGACCACCGTGTCGTGGGCGACCAGCGGCACGACCAGCGTGGACTGCACGAGGTCCTCCGGTCCGCCGCCCTCGATCAGCCGCGGCCGCGCCGTGCGCAGGGCGAGCGCGCCCGGCGACGCCGCCGGGTACCGGTGGATGTCGCCTACGGAGACCAGCGCGCCCGGACCGGACAGCGGGGCGTCCGATACGGCGGAGGCGAAGGCCACCCGGCGCAGCGCGGCGGAGGGCGTGCGGGCCGGGCCCTGGCCGGGGAGGCTGGGCACCCCCGGGCCCTGCGGCCGGGCGGGCCGGTCGTCGTCGCCGAGCAGCAGCGCCTGGTAGAGGTCGACGGCGGCCAGGTCGCAGAAGCCGGGGACGGTGACGTCGAGGAGCTCCCGGGCGGTGGTCTCCAGGTCGAGGGAGTTCCCGATGCGGTGCCCGGCCTCGTTGAGCAGGGCGAGGTTGCGCCGGACCCCGGCGGCCTCGCGGGCCGCGAGGTGGCGGCGGGTGACGTCGGTGCCGATGCCGGCGACACCGACGGGGCGGCCGCTGCCGCCGTGCACCCGGTAGAGGTTGATGGACCAGTGGCGGTTCTCCCGGCTGCCGGGGGCGGCGCCGGTGATCCGGAGGTCGGTGACCGCGTCCCCGGTGTCCAGCACCCGGCGCAGCGCCTCGGCCATCCGGTCGGCCTCGTGCGGCGGCAGGTAGTCGTGCACGGTCCGGCCCAGGTGCTCCTCGGCGGCGCCGCCGAAGACCGTGGCGAACCGGCGGTTGGCCCGCTGCACGGTGAGGTCCGTGCCGAAGAGCAGGAACCCGAAGGGAGATTGACCGAATATGGCTTGTGAAGCCGCCAGATCGGATTCGATGGAGCGCAGCGCGCGTACGTCGACGACGACGCACAGCGCGGCCCGCTCGGCGGTTTCCGTATGGGTGGGCATCACATAGATCTCGGCCACGCCGTGCGCACCGTTCCCGCCGGGGATCCGGAAGGGGATCAGGCCGGTCCACTCCTTGCCGTCGAGGATCTCGGCGACCTTGCGGTGCGCGTCGGGGCGCAGCTCGGGCGGCATGAAGGCATCGACCGGATCGCGTCCGACGGCCTGGGCGGCCGTCAGTCCGAAGAGTTCCTCGGCGCGCAGACTCCATTGGTCGATGAAGCCGTCGGGGCCGATCGAGAAGGAAGCGACCTTTATGTAGTCATATATCGAGCCAGGCGGACTGCTGTGCCACAGGGCGTCGTGCCATGTCTCGCGAGGCACGTTGGCCTGATGTGCCTGCGCAGGTATTTCGCTCACGCGACCGTCCCCTCCAGCTCACCGCAACCGGACCGGCCATGACCGCAGTATTCAGCACCACGGCCCCGGACGGCACGGCGTTCACGATCACAGCACGGTCTCGATGATTTCGAGCCATGTCCGCGATCTCCCCCGGACCTCGTCAGAGGGTCACTCCGCCACCGTTCACCTTGTTACTCACCAGGAAGAGCCAACTCGAACCACACAGTCTTGCCCGACTTCCCGTGGCGGGTCCCCCAGCGCTGTGAGGAGACGGCGACGAGGTGCAGTCCACGGCCCCCCTCGTCGTCCGGCTGCGCGAGCCGCTCGCGGGGCGGATCCGGAAGCGGATCTGAAACCTCCACGAGGAGTGCGGGGCCCCCGGCGGGGCTGTCGGCGGCTGGATTCCGCCGCTCCAGGCGGACCCCGATGGGGCCGGACGCGTAGCGCAGGGAGTTGGTGACGAGCTCGCTGACCAGCAGGACGGTCACATCGCCGACGGCCTCCAGGCCCCAGGCGCGGAGGGCGCCGCGCACGGCGTGACGTGCGGTGCGGACGGAACCGGGCTCGGCGGGGAAGGCCCACTCGGCACATTCACCGTCTGTGTCGATCACGCCGATCACTTCCCGGGCCAGCAGCGACCCCAGTCCGGTTCGTCTGGGACGAAAGAGGGACGAGATAGGGATTAATAGCGACATACCCGATATTCGAGGCGTCGTACCACTCGATCCCTCACCCACCGGCGCACTGTGGCGCAGACGGCCTAGAGCGCGAGCGTCACGCGCCCCCCGCCGTCGGACTTGCCGTCATCCTCGCCGTCGCCCTCCCCCGGCCCGTCCCCGCGCAGCCGGCGTCCGGCCTCGGCGACCGCCGGCCGGTCCTGGTCGAGCCAGTCCACCGACTCCAGCTCGTCCGGCCCGAGCCAGCGGAGCTCGTCGTGGTCCTCCAGCGGCGCGGGAACTCCCGAGAGCAGCCGGGCGGTCCACACGTGCAGGACGAGGCCGGGCTTCAGCGGCCACTCCCCCGGGATCCGCTCCAGGGGCTCGGTCTCCACGCCGAGCTCCTCGCGCAGTTCGCGCACCAGCGCCTCAGGGACGGACTCACCCGGTTCGGCCTTGCCGCCCGGCAGCTCCCAGCGCCCGGCGAGCTCCGGCGGTGCGCTGCGGCGGGCGGCCAGCAGGCGCCCCTCATGACAAAGGGCTCCGCCCACGACCACTCGTACAGTCATGGGCGGAGCCTATGTCAGCGTCACCTGGAGCTGCGACGCTCAGTTCATCGTGGCGGTCTGGCCGATCCGCTCGACCCAGTAGAGCTGCTTGTGTCCTCGGTCGTCGAGGCTGTCGGCGACCTTCTGGGCCTCGGCCCGGGTGGGGTAGCGGCCCACCCGGTAGCGGTTGCCGTTGTCGTCCTGACGTATGACCAGCCACGGGAGCAGGGCACCGCTGTCGTTCATCGCGTTTCACCCTCCGCCGACGTACCTGCCCGGGAAACCGCATTGCGCATATGCCCGAGCTTACGCCCGACCTTTACGCAGCGGATACGGTTTTTCACGAAGAGGTACCTCAGGGGCGTACGCATCCGGCCATGCGTACGAGTGGGCCGTGCGCGCCTGCTCAGAAGGGGCGCCGCTGCCGGGGCCGGCCCCCCAACCCCCGTGCCTCACACGGCGGCGGGGCCAAATGTGGCTGATGTCGCCCGCACGGTGCGGGCGGAGCGCCTCACCTCACGGGCAGGTGGTACGACAGGCGGTAGCGGTCCGCCGGGACGACCACGTCGGCCGTTTCCACCGCGCGGCCGGACGCGAAGTACGTGCGGCCGATGACCAGCACCACATGGCCCGGGACCCCTCCGAGGAGGAGGAACTCCTCCGCCAGGCCGGGCCGCGCACCGACCTCCTCGACCACGTTGTCCACGACGACGTCGATCGCGGCCATCCGGTCGACGACCCCGGAGCCGCCCAGCGGGCCCTCCTCCGGCAGCATCACCGGGGTCCGGCCGGTCACGGCGAGCGGCTCCCAGGAGGTCGACAGCATCATCGCCTCCCCGGCGTCGCGGTAGACGTACCGCGTGCGCATCACCCGCTCGCCCGGCTCGATGCCGAGCCGCTTCGCGATCTCCGCGGGCGCGCCCGTCTGCTCGCTGTTCGACTCCCACGTGCCGTGCGCGCCCGACTCCGCCTGCTCCTGCCGGAACGGAGTCGACGCGCCGCCCGTGCGGTAGCCGGAGCGGGCGACCCGCCGCGGGACCGGCTGTTCCCGAACGTACGTGCCGGACCCGGACCGGCCCTCGACCAGCCCCTCCGCCATGAGGACCTTGCGCGCCTCCAGGGCCACGGTGTCGGAGACCCCGTACTCCTCGCGGATGCGGGCCTGGGAGGGGAGCCGGGCGTGCGGGGGCAGAGAACCGTCGACGATCTTCCGTCGAAGATCCCCGGCCACGCGCAGATAGGCCGGCTGCTCACCGAAAGTCACTGGCCACTCCCATCAGGTTGACAGACAGCTACACCCTGGCAACCGACGGTTGAATACTGCAAGCAAGGGCCAAAGTTTCACCCGAAGTGATGAAGGCAGGTCACTCAAACCCGTTACCGTGCGTTACCAGGACGACGTTCGGGTGCGGCGTTCGGGTGACCGTCAGACCGACTCGGACGAGGGCCCGCGGCCGGGCCCGCCCTCCGGGTCCTGTGAGTCCCCCTGGCTGTCCTCCAGCCACTGCGGAATCTCCGTCGCCAGCCCGTACGCGCCGCGCAGCGCCTTCTCCGTCTCCAAGGACAGCGCGCCCATGGCCCGCCCCCACTGCTTGTCGAACTCCGCCGCCGTCTTCGCCTGCGAGGCGCGCTGCCACGCAGCGCGGGCCTCCTCGATCTCCTTGAGCTGCGCCGGCACGGCCTTCTCCAGGCCCGGCCGGGCCTTGTCCCCCTGCAGCACCTTCGCCTCGTCGCCCAGCGCCGCGTGCACCTGCCGCGCCCAGGCCTGGTACGTGCCGAGCGCCTCCTCGACCTCCTCCTCGGGGGGCCGGCTCATGACGAACTCCACGGCGTTGGCGGCCCGCAGGAAGGCCGTCTGCTCGGGCTTCAGTGCGGTGGCGTCCTGACGCAGGCTGCCCTGCCACTCCTCCTCGGTCGTGCCGATCACGCAGAGCAGGAGCCGGTCCCCCTGGCGCCAGGACTGGCGCGAGGGCGCGTAGTAGAACATCTCCGCGTACTCGGGCAGCGCCCACGTGTCCATCGCGTACTCGTCCTGGGCCTTCCAGCACGCGTCCTCGGACGCGCGGTCGGCCTCGCCCGCCCCGGACCCGGGGGCGTCCGCCGCGGCCAGCGCCTTCGACGCGGTGACCTCGCCGTGGTGCACCTGCGCGCAGTCGACCTTGTACGTCAGCGGCCGCTCGTCCATCAGGTCCCCGCCCGGGACGTTGAAGCAGTCGCCCACCCGCAGTTCGTCGAGGTCCGTGAGCTCGCCCTCGACGTCGAGGTCGGGGAGCTCGCCCAGCGTCTCGAAGCGGTCCCCGACCGCCGTCGCGACCCGCTCTGCGGTGAGGACCAGCGCGCCCGTCATCGCCACGGACACGGCCAGGCCCACGATCGCGAGGGCCTTGCCCCGCTCCCGCTTCTTCGCGATCTGTACGAGGGCCACGACGCCGAAGACGATGCCCAGCGGCGGGAAGCACAGCAGCCCGACGAGGAGCGAGGCGAGCGCGAAGCCGTTGAGCCCCGGCTGCTGCTGCCCGTAGCCCGGCGGCGGTCCCCACGCGGGCTGCGGGGAGGGCGGGGGCCAGGAGTGGCCCGGTCCGGGGGGAGGGCTCGGCGGGGTGCTCACGGGCTGAGAGGCTCCATCACAGAGGGCGCGAACGAATGCGCGAATAGTACGCAGCGGGGGCGACCGCCCTGTCGGTCGCCCCCGCCTGTTCGCGCGGTTCAGCGCGGTTCAGCGCGGTTCAGCGCGCCCTTTCAGTTCCGGTGGCTCAGAACTGGAGCGCCCAGGAGTCGATCTTGCCGGTGTCGATGTTCGCGTTGTCGTTCACGCGCAGCTTCCAGACGCCGTTCGCGACCTCGGACGCGGCGTTGACCGTGTAGGTCTGGTTGATGTTGTCCGTGCTGCCGCCGGCCCGGTTGTGCAGGGTGTAGACGGAGCCGTCGGGGGCGATCAGGTCGACCTTGAGGTCACCGATGTAGGTGTGCTTGATGTCGACGGGAACGCTCAGGGTCGCCGGGGCGTTGCCGGAGACTCCGCTGACGGTGATCGCCGATTCGACGGTCGAGTTGTCGTTGATCGCGTAGTCCGCGGTGTTCTCGAAGCGCGGGCCGGGCGGGACGGTGCCGCCGGTACCGACGTTGAGCAGGCGGTTCGGGGATCCGGTGCCGGGGCTGGTCACCACGTTCGGGGTGGCCGCGGCGACCAGGCCGTCCCGGACCTGGGCCGGGGTGCTGGCCGGGTTCTGCGACAGGTACAGCGCCGCCGCGCCCACGACGTGCGGCGTGGCCATCGACGTACCGGAGATGGTGTTGGTGGCGGTGTCGCCCGTGCCCCACGACGAGGTGATGTTGGAGCCCGGCGCGAAGATGTCCAGGATGGATCCGTAGTTGGAGTAGCTCGCCTTGGCGTCGGTGTTGGTGGTGGCGCCGACCGTGATGGCCTCGGCGACGCGCGCCGGGGACTTGGTCGAGGCGTCGGTGGACTCGTTGCCCGCGGCGACCCCGTAGGTGATGCCGGAGGCTATGGAGTTGCGGACGGCGGTGTCGAGCGCGGAGTCCGCGCCGCCGCCGAGCGACATGTTCGCCACGGCCGGCTTGACGGCGTTGCGCGTCACCCAGTCGATGCCGGCGACGACCTGGGCCGTCGTGCCCGAGCCCTGGTTGTTGAGGACGCGGACGCCGACGATCTTGGCCTTCTTGGCCACGCCGTACGCGCCGCCCGCGACGGTGCCCGCGACGTGCGTGCCGTGGCCGTGGCCGTCCTGGGCGGTGTTGTCGTTGTCGATGGCGTCGTAGCCGTAGGAGGCGCGCCCGGCGAGGTCCTGGTGCGTGATGCGGACGCCGGTGTCGATGATGTAGGCGGTGACGCCCTCGCCGGCCTTGTCCGGGTAGGTGTAGCTCTGGTTGAGCGGGAGCGCCCGCTGGTCGATGCGGTCCAGGCCCCAGGACGGCGGGTTGGGCTGGGTGGCGTCGACGGTGAAGACACGGTTCTGCACGACCGACTTGACCGCCGGGTCCGCGGCCAGCCTTCTGGCCTGCGCCTCGGAGACCTCGACGGAGTAGCCGTTGAGGGCGGCGCTGTAGGTCCGGTCGATCCTCGCGCCGTACTTCTTGGCGACGGCCTTGCCGCTGTCCGCGGTGGAGCGGGCGGCCGAGTCGTTCAGGGTCACGATGTAGCTGCCGGAGACGGTTCCGGCGGCCCCGGCGTTCTCGATGACGCCCAGCGGGGCGGCGCTGTCGGCAGCGGAAGCGGGTAACGCGGCGGCCGCGCCCAGCGCCAGGGCCACGACCGCGGTCGCACTGATGCCGGCGATCTTCCGGCGGGTGTGACGCATTACGGACATGTGGGGGGTCCTCCTCATAGGCGGTGCGTTGCGGGGGTGAGGCGGAGCCCTCCGGCATGTCCATGACAATCACCGCCGGACAGGCCGCCGCCCCCGAAAGGTTGACCCACGCCTGCCGCCGCCCACAAGGGGGCTGCGCATACGTAACATCCGTGCCATATACCGGCCACGTTGGGCAAAGGCGCTCCGCACATGACGCACGCAAGCACCGGCTGCGCGGCGGGGGCGACCGGTCGACCGGTCGCCCCCGCGGTTCACTGCTGATGCGTCGCGGGCCCTGGGGGGTGTCTTGTCGGTCAGGCCGGATCAGGGAGCGGCGTCTGGCGCGTGCGATCGCAAGGCGGAGGAGGGAGTCGACGCGGAGCGTCGGCGAGTGACGACAACGCGGCGAGCGTGCGTGGCAGGCGTCGCGAGCCCGGCCTGACCGGCAAGACACCCCCTAGTCAGTGCCCGCGACCCTCGCGCCTCAGAACTGGAGCGCCCAGGAGTCGATCTTCCCGGTGTCGCCGTCCGCGCCGTCGTTCACCCGGAGCTTCCAGACGCCGTTCGCCACCTCGGACGAGGCGTTCACCGTGAAGGTCCTGACGATGTTGTCGGCGCCCCCGTTGGCACGGTTGTGCAGGGTGTAGACCGTGCCGTCGGGCGCGATCAGGTCCACCTTGAGGTCACCGATGTACGGGTGCTTGATGTCGACCGGGACCTTCAGCGTCGACGGGGCGTTGCCGACGACACCGCTGACGGTGATCGAGGACTCGGCGGTCGCGTGGTCGTTGATCGCGTGGTCCGTGGTGTTGTCGAAGCGCTTGCCCGGCGGGACGGGGCCCAGGACGCCCACGTGGAGCAGACGGTTCGGGGAACCGGTGCCGGGGTTGGTCACCAGGTCCGGGGTGGCCGAGTTCAGCAGGGCCGTGGCCACCTGGGCCGGGGTGCTGGCCGGGTTCTGCGAGAGGTAGACGGCGGCCGCGCCCGCGACGTGCGGCGTGGCCATCGACGTGCCGTTGATCGTGTTGGTGGCGGTGTCTCCGGTACCCCACGCGGAGGTGATGTTGGAGCCCGGCGCGAAGATGTCCAGGACGGGGCCGTAGTTGGAGTAGGCGGCCCTCGCGTCCGTGCTGGTGGTGGCGCCGACCGTGATGGCCTCGGTGACGCGCGCCGGGGACATCTTCGAGGCGCTGGTGCCGTCGTTGCCCGCGGCCACGGCGTAGGTGATGCCGGAGGCTATGGAGTTGCGGACGGCGTTGTCGAGCGCGGTGTCCGCGCCGCCGCCGAGCGACATGTTCGCCACGGCCGGCTTGACGGCGTTCTTGGTCACCCAGTCGATGCCCGCGACGACCTGGGCCGTCGTGCCGTAGCCGCTGTTGTCGAGCACGCGGACGCCGACGACCTTGGCCTTCTTGGCCACGCCGTACGCGCCGCCCGCGACGGTGCCCGCGACGTGCGTGCCGTGGCCGTGACCGTCCTGGGCGGTGTTGTCGTTGTCGATGGCGTCGTAGCCGTAGGAGGCGCGGCCACCGAAGTCCTGGTGCGTGATGCGGACACCGGTGTCGATGATGTAGGCGGTGACGCCCTCGCCCGCCTGGTCCGGGTAGGTGTAGCTCTGGTTGAGCGGGAGCGGGCGCTGGTCGGCGCGGTCCAGTCCCCAGGACGGCGGGTTCGGCTGGGCGGAGCTGACACTGAAGATACGGTTCTGCACGACCGACTTGACGGCCGGGTCCGCGGCGAGCCGCTTGGCCTGCGCCTCGGAGGCCGCGACGGAGTAGCCGTTGAGGGCCGCGCTGTAGGTCCGGTCGATCTTCGCGCCGTACCTCTTGGCGACGGCCTTGCCGCTCGGGGCGGTCGAACGGGCCGCGGTGTCCTTGAGGGTCACGATGTAGCTGCCGGGCACGGAGCCGGGGGCTCCGGCGTTCTCGATCACGCCTCGCACACCGATGTCCGCCGCGGAGGCGGGGAGCGCGGCGGCCGCGCCCAGCGCCAGGGCCACGACCGCGGTCGCGCTGATGCCGGCGATCTTCCGGCGGGTGTGACGCATCACGGGCATGTGACGGGTTCTCCTCGTAGGTGGTGCGATGCGGGGGTGGCGGAGCGGCGTGACGCAAGGGTGGCCACGACCATGCGGATGACCCAACGGGCTTCCGCCTCCGAAGGGTTGGCCCACCCCCGGCGCACCTCGCATGAGGACGACGGACGCGTAACATCCGTGCCACACACCGGCCATGATCGAGTAAGGGCGCCCCACACATGACGCACGCAACCCCCGGCTACGTCTGCTCAGAGGACGGTACACGCGCGGATGTCCGTACTGCTCCTTGGGGGTGCCCGGTGTGCGGTGGACCGTGGGACCTCGATTTCACGCCGGACCCGACCGCCCCGCTCGAACCGTCCGCCGGACCGAATTCGCTGTGGCGGTACGGGTCCGTACTGCCGCTGCCGGGGGCGTTCTCCGTATCGCTGGCGGAGGGTCACACTCCGCTGGTCCCGCTGGCGGAGCGGGTTCAGGCCAAGCTCGACTTCCTGATGCCGACGCTGTCGTTCAAGGACCGGGGCGCGGTGATGCTCGCCGAGCTGGCCCGGCGGCTGGCTCCGGAACGGGTCGTGGCGGACAGCAGCGGCAACGCCGGGACGTCGGTCGCGGCGTACTGCGCACGGGCCGGACTGAAGTGCGAGATCTTCGTGCCCGAGGGCGTCTCGGAGAAGAAGACCGAGCAGATGCGGGCGCACGGGGCGGTCGTACGGGTCATCGCGGGCGGCCGCGAGGCCGCGGCGCAGGCCGCGCGCACGGAGGCGGACTCGCCCGGGGTCTTCTACGCGAGCCACGTGTTCAACCCGTACTTCCTCCACGGCACCAAGACGTACGTGTACGAGATCTGGGAGGAGCTGGGCGGGCGGCTGCCGGACGTGCTGGTGGTCCCGGTGGGCAACGGCACCCTGCTGCTCGGGGCCGCGCTGGCCGTGGAGGAGCTGGCCCGGCGCGGGGTCCGGCCGCCGGCGCTGATCGCGGTGCAGTCGGAGGCGGTGGCCCCGCTGGCGGAGGCCTTCGCGGCGGGCGCGGAGGACGCCGCCGCGGTGGAGCAGCGGCCGACCGTGGCCGAGGGCATCGCGATCCCGGCGCCACCGCGGGCCCGCCAGATCCTGGCCGCGGTCCGCAAGTCCGGCGGCACCTTCCTGACGGTCCCCGACGCCCGCGTCCGCGAGGCCCAGCGCGACCTGGCCCTGCGCGGGCTCTTCGTCGAACCGACGGCCGCGGCGTGCTGGGCCGCGGTGGGTCCGTGGGCCCCCGCCGACCCCCTGCGGGGCCGCACCGCGGTCATCCCCCTCTGCGGCGCGGGCGCGAAGTCGGGCCTGGCGCGGTAACCCGGCCGCGGACCACTTCCCGGGCAAATCCAGCCCCGCCGGCGTTTGAGGCGCGGGGTCCGGGGGCGGCGCCCCCGGCAGCGGCGCCGCAGGTGTGCACGTCACGGTGGTGTGCCGGGCGCTGCCCCAGACCCCGCGCCTCAAACGCCGGCGGGGCTGAAGCCACCTGGATGTCGCAAATCCGCGAGCCCCGGACCCGCAGGGTCTGATCAACTGGCCTCATGACCACCAACGTTGACCTCGCCGCCAAAGCCACCCGCTTCGCGGAACTGCACACCCCCGCCTCCCCCCTCGCCCTCGCCAACGCCTGGGACGTCGCCAGCGCCCGCATCGTCGAAGCCACCGGCGCCCCGGCCGTCGCCACGACCAGCGCCGGCGTCGCCTGGTCCCTCGGCTCCCCCGACGGCGACGCGCTCGCCCGTGACCGCGCCCTCGACCTCGTCGCCCGCGTGGCCGGCGCCGTCTCCGTGCCCGTCACCGCCGACATCGAGGGCGGCTTCGGCGCCGACGCGGCCGCCGTCGGCGAGACCGTCGCCGGGGTGCTCGCCGCCGGCGCGGTCGGCATCAACATCGAGGACGGCGCCCGCACCCCCGCCGAGATGGCCGAGCGCCTGGCCGCCGCCCGCGCCGCCGCGGACGCCGCCGGGGTCCCGCTCTACATCAACGCCCGCGTCGACACCTACCTCCGGGGCATCGGCGACCCCGCCACCCGCCTCGACGAGACCCTGGCCCGCGCCGCCGCCTACCTCCGCGCGGGCGCCACCGGCATCTTCGTGCCCGGCGTCCTCGACCCGGCCACCGTCGCCGAGCTCGCCAAGGGGATCGACGCCCCCCTCAACATCCTGCTCGGCCCCGACGCCCCGACCGTCGCCGCCCTCGGCGCCCTCGGCGTCTCCCGCGTCAGCCTCGGCTCCTGGGTCGCCGAAGCCGCGTACGCCGTGGTCCGCCGCGCCGCCGAGGAGCTGATCTCCGACGGCACCTACGGGGCGCTCGCGCACTCCCTCCCGTACGGCGAGGTGAACACCCTGCTCAGGGGCTGAGATATCCGGAAGCCTGCATGGGCCAACGACCATAGGATCCAGCCATGAGCACCTCAACTCCGGTGGACGGAGAGCCCGTACAGGCCTCGCGCGGCAAGATCACCGGCGCGGTCTGGACCGCCCTCGGCCTCGTCTACGTCGTCTGGGGTTCGACCTACCTCGGCATCCGGATCGTCGTCGAGACCATGCCGCCCTTCCTCTCCGCCGGTACCCGCTTCGTCACCGCGGGCCTGCTCCTGGCCGCCGTCGTCGCCTGGCGCTACGGCCCGGCCGCGCTCCTCGCCACCCGCGCGCAGCTCGGCTCGGCGGCCGTGGTCGGCCTGCTGCTGATCCCCGGCGGCAACGGCCTGGTCGCCCTCGGCGAGACCTGGGTACCGTCCGGCCTGGCGGCCCTGCTCGTGGCGGGCGTGCCGATGTGGGTGGTGGTGCTGCGGGCGAGCACCGGGGACCGGCCTCCGCTGCGCACCCTGGGCGGGGTCCTGGTCGGCCTGGCCGGGCTCGCGGTGCTGACCAGCCCCGGGCTCAGCGGAGCGGTGCGGCTGTCGGGGGTGCTGATGGTGGTGGCGGCGTCGGTGATGTGGTCGCTCGGCTCGTTCTCGGCGTCCAAGCTGACCCTGCCGGGCAACCCCTTCACGGGCAGCGCTTACCAGATGCTGGCCGGCGGGACGGCCGCGCTGCTCATCGGCCTGCTGCGCGGCGAGCACCACGGCTTGGACCCGGCGGCCTTCTCCACCGCCTCCTGGCTGGCCCTCGGCTACCTGATCCTGTTCGGCTCGCTCGTCGGTTTCACGGCGTACGTGTGGCTGCTCCAGGCGGCGCCGCTGTCGCTGGTGGCCACGTACGCGTACGTCAATCCGGTCGTGGCGGTCGCGCTCGGCGCGCTGATCCTGGGCGAGGCCCTGACCTGGCCGATCGTGGTCGGCGGCGGGATCGTCGTGGCGGCGGTGGGCGTGATCGTCAGCACGGAGCGCAAGAAGAAGTGAAGGAAGAAGTGAGGGAACAGGAGAGGTGAAGGGGGCGGGCGCTCAGCCCCGCGCGGCCCGCTCGTAGAGCGCCTTCGCGTGCTCGTCGAACAGCGCCGCCGTGGAGTCCACGTCCGTGTCCCCGCCGCTGAGCACCCCGATCAGCCGCCCGGCGGGGTCGCGGCCGCCCCGGTCGGCGATCCAGGGGCTGCCGCTGGTCCCCGTCCAGAACCCGGCGCAGCTCATGTAGAGCATGTCGGGGTCGTCCTCGTCGTGGCGGGTCTGCGTGGTGCAGGAGACGGGCTTGTTCTGCGGGTTGTGCTCGGACTCCGGGTAGCCGACGACGGTCACGTCCCGCTCGTACCCGGAGGTCCAGTCGGGCTTGGGCGCCTCGGCGCGGCCGCCGACGGTCTCCTGGAGGCTGCGCCCGTTCTTGTCCGGCGCGATGGTGAGGAAGGCGAAGTCGGCGGTGTCCTCGCCCCACTTCGTCCAGCGGTCGTCCACGTGGATCGAGCGGACCTTCCACACCCCCAGCGGCTGGGTGCCCGAGCCCTCCCCGGAGAAGGCGGGGGCGAAGGAGAGCTCGCCGATGGCCAGGCCGTCGTGGGCGAGCTCGCCCGGCTGCCCGTCCTCGCCCGCGGGGGCCACGCAGTGCGCGGCGGTGGCGACGACATTGCCCTTCGGGCTGTCGACGACACTCGCCGTGCACCAGTGCTCGCCGCCCGCCATCAGCACTCCGACGGTGGGGAAGGGGTGCACGGTCCGGTCGCCGGGCGCCTTGAGGAACGCGACGGCGCACACCGCGGCGATCCCCGCGGCGGCGGCCGCCGATGCCCCCTTCACCACCGTGCTCATCGCACGCCGGGGTCGGGTGTCGGTGCCTTCATCACCTTGCTGATCCACTCCAGGGAGCCCTCCCTCATGCCGCGCACGTACGACTTTCCGTTGTGCTCACCATCCTGGATCACCTGGAGCGAGGTGTGCACGGGACCCTTCCCGTACTCGCTCATGAACTTCTCGGCCTTGTCGCGGCCGCTCTCCGCCGTGCCGATCTGGAAGTTGATGTAGACGTCCGGACCGCCCGCCCGGATCAGCTTCTCGGCGAGCTTCTCGGGGTTGTTCTCGTCCATGGCCTGCGTGTTCCCCTTCCACAGCGGGGAATCGGGGACGATGTCGACCCCGCTCGCGATGGCGGCCTTGAACCGGTCGGGGTACTTCAGGACGTGCTTGAAGGCGCCGAATCCGCCGGCCGACGAGCCCATGAAGGCCCACCCGTCACGGGAGGTGAAGGTCCGGAAATTGGCCTTCGTGAAATCCGGGATGTCCTCGGCCATCCAGGTGCCCATCTTGGGCTCTCCGGGGATGTCCGAGGCGTCGAAGTGGTGCTTGGTGTCGGCGTTGTGCACCGGCATGATCAGGATGAAGGGCAGGCTCGTACCGGCCTTCGCCCCGTCGCTCACGGCCTTCTGGAGGCCGAGGCCGGGGCCCGTCCCCCAGTAGTTCGTGGGGTAGCCGCGGCCGCCGGGCAGGGAGATCAGGACCGGGAAGCCGCTCTTGGCGTACTTCGGGTCGTCGTACTCCTTCGGCACCCATACCCAGACGTCACCCGTGAAGCCGGACTTCTTGCCGGTGAGGGTGGTCCGGCCGATCTGGGTGCCGTCCGGCAGCCGGTGCGTGCGGACGAAGGAGGCGGCCGGCCCGGTGGGCATGCTCACCTCCGGCGGAGCCTCGGAGGCCGCCGCCGTCTCCTCCTGCACCTTCCCGAAGGAGACCGGATCCCCTATGTCCGAGAAGAGGTGGTACTTGTACGCTGCCGCTCCGCCTCCGGCGAGGGTGAGCGCGAGCCCGCCGCCGATCAGGATCAGGCGCAGGCGGTTGGGACGACGGCGGCCCTTGGTCATGGGGCTGCCGTCGCCTTGCTGGTCATGCTGCACGGTTTTGTCCCGTTCCTTCTCCGGCGCTCACTCCTGAGCGCGGGTCGGACCGATCGGTCCCCCTTACACCCATTACAGAGGTATGAACGAGGCGATGGGTTGCCTGGGACGGGTGGGACGCGCGGAGCGCCGGACGTGCGGAGCGCCGGACGTGCGGAGCACCACGTCCGGCCGGGCAGTGATCAGGCGGCGTCGGGCTTCGGGGCCTTCAGCACCTTGCTGACCCACTCCAGGGAGCCTTCCTTCATGCCCCGGACGTAGTGCCAGCCGTTGTGCTCGCCGTTCTGGATGTCGCGGATGGTGATCTGGACGGGTCCCTTGCCGAACTGCTGCTGGAACTTCGTCATCCGCTCCCTCCCGCTCTCCTTCGTGCCGATCTGGAAGTTGATGTAGACCTCGGGGCCCTTGGTGTCGATCAGCTTCTGGGCGAGCTTCTCGGGGTTGTTCGCGTCCATCTCCGCCTGGTGGCCCTTCCACAGCGGGGAATCGGGGACGATCTCGCCGCCGCTGGCGATCACGGCCTTGAACTTGTCCGGGTGCTGCAGGACCGTCTTCATCCCGACGAAGGCGCCGGAGGAGGAGCCCATGAAGGCCCAGCCGTCACGGGACTTGTACGTACGGAAGTTGGCCCTGGTGAAGTCCGGGACGTCCTCGGCGATCCACGTGCCCATCTTGGCCTGGCCGGGGATGTCGGAGCCGTCGTAGTAGAACTTGGTGTCCGGGTTGAGCACCGGCATGATCACGATGAACGGCAGGCTGGTGCCGGCCTGGACGCCCTCGCTGATGGCCTTCTGGAGGCCGAGGCTGCGGTCGGACCAGTAGTTGGCCGGGAAGCCGTTGCCGCCGGGGAGCGCGATGAGCACCGGGAAGCCGCTCTTGGCGTACTTCGGGTCGTCGTACTCCTTGGGCGCCCACACCCACACGTCGCCCTCGAAGCCGGACTTCGCGCCCGCGAGGCGGGTCTTGGCGATGATCGTGCCGTCGTCGAGCTTGGTGGTCTGCTTGAAGTCGGACTTCGGGCCGGTCGGCATCAGCACGTCCGGGTCACCGGAGGGCTTGGCGGGGGTGGCCGGAGCGCTCGGGTCCGCCGCCTTCCCCGTCGCCGGGGGCGGGGTGGTCTTGCCGAAGCTCACGGCCTCGCCGTTGCCCGAGAACCAGTCGAGCTTCCAGGCGGCGAAGCCACCGCCACCGAGCAGGAGCGCGAGGGCGACCACGGCGCTGATCCATATTCGGCGGCGGGACCGCTTGGGCTGCGGCTCTTCCTGGTACTGGTACACGAAACTTCGCTCCGAACGCTCATGACTGCCCTGGGGACAGAACGGCTGGGCCATCACCTAGGGGGTGTCTTGCCGATCAGGCCGGGCTCGCGACGCCTGCCACGCGCGCTCGCCGCGTTGTCGTCGGTCGCCGACGCTCCGCGTCGACTCCCTCCTCCGCCTTGCGATCGCACGCGTCAGACGCCGCTCCCTTATCCGGCCTGATCGGCAAGACACCCCCTAGTCCTGATGTGCGAAACCCCCGCACAGTTCCGAATCCCAGCAAAAACATCACGATAACCTCAGCGCTGGGCGTCGAGCGCCTCCGCGCACCGCCCCAGCAGCGCGATGAGCAGCTCCCGCTCCTCCTCGCTGAACGCGGCCGCGAGCGCCCGCTCCACCCGCACCGCGCCGGCGTCGGCCAGCTCCGCGGCCGCGCGCCCCTCATCGGTGAGCCGGGTCTCCAGCACGTTGCGGTGCCACTCGTGCGGGGTCCGCTCGATGAACCCGCGCTCCTGGAGGTTCTTCAGCACGGTGTTCATGGTCGGCGGCGTCACCCCGCACAGCCGTGCGAGCGCGGCGGCGGAGATGCCGGGCTTCTCGGACAGCCAGAGCAGCGCGGCGTACTGCGGAACCGTTACTGCGGCCGGCTTGAGCGCGACGGCCTTCGCCGCGAGAAGCGCCTGCTCGGCGCGCTTGAGGTGCGAGCCGATGCGTTCCTCGGGGGCCATGGAGGTCATTCCCGCATCTTACGACTCCACCCTTGCGCGCATTAGACCTCTAACATACATTCGCCTACACCTACTCGACAGAGGACACCTGATGAAGCTTCTGGCAGCTGCCGCCCTGACCACGACCCTGACCCTCGGTGCGCTGGGAGCGGCGCCCGAGCAGGCCCTGGCGACGGACGCCCGCATATCCACGGCCTTCTCCATACCCGGCGGCAAGGTCTACCCCGAGGGCATCGCCACGGATCCCCGTACCCACGCGGTCTACGTGGGCTCGTACGCGGACGGCACCGTCTACCGGGCCCGCCCCGGGCGGCGTACGGCGGAGGTGTTCCTGCCCGCCGGAACCGACGGCCGCCGCACGGCGAACGGCCTGCGGGTCGACTCCCGGGGCCGGTTGTGGGTGACGGACTCGACCGCCGGGGTCTCGGTCTACGACACCGCGACCGGGGGCCGCCTGGCCCACTTCGAGGTGGCCTGCACGAGCCCGCGTTTCGTCAACGACCTGACGATCACCCCGGACGGAACCGCCTACCTGACGGACAGCATCCGCGGCGTGATCTACCGCGTGACCCCGGACCAGCTGGCCGCCGGGAGCGGCGCCCTGACCGAGGCCTACGACCTCAGCGCCGCCCTGCGTCCCCAGCCGGCGGGCACCTTCACCCTCAACGGCATCGTCTCGGACCGGGCGGGCCGCTACCTCCTCGCCGTGGACATGACGGCGGGCGACCTCTACCGCGTGGACCTCGCCGCGGGCGCCGGCACCGGTGCCGGCGCCGTCCGCCGCGTCGACCTCGGCGGCGGCGACCTGAAGGCCGCCGACGGCCTCGACCTCTCCCCCGACGGCACCCTGCGCGTGGCGCACAACGTGCCCAACACGCTGACCCGCTGGCAGCTCTCCGGGGACGGCACCCGCGCCCGCCTGGTCCACACCCTCACGGACCCGGCGCTGCAGATCCCGACGACGCTGGCCCACACCCGGGGCCGCACGCTGGTGGTCCGCTCGCAGTTCGACAAGGACGGCCCCATGACCCCGAGCACGGGCGCGCCCACCACCTTCACCATCGCCTCGGTGCGCGGCCTCTGACCGGAGCCCTCGGGGGTGGCTTGTCGACCCACCCTCAAGCAGCCTTCAGCAGGCCGGAGTCGAGCCGTTCTTCCGCCTGGCCCGCACATCGGCGACGACGTACGGCAGCCCGGGCAGCAGCAGCGCGGGCGCGCCCCACAGCGGCAACGCGAACAGCACCGCATCGCCGGCCAGCCACCTGGTGAGCGCCGCCACGGGCAGGCCGACGAGGAGCGCTACCGCCCAGCTCCTGCCCATGCCCATGCTGCCCCGCCGCATCTCCCAGACGACCGTGACCGTGCCGATGACCGCCCAGAAGGCGATGTGGTCGGCGGTCACCGTCAGCTCCGTGGTCCACCGGGCGACGTACGAGAACAACAGGAGCCAGCCGAGCACGAAGCAGGCGATCGACGCCGTACGCAGCGCCCGGCGGGGCAGCGGGGCGCGCGCCCGCGCCCACGAGGCGGCGAAGGTCCGTACGTCCCGGCCGACGACGTCCTGCGCCGTACGGCCGGCGGCCTCCGCGTCCTCGAAGTGCGCGGCGAGCTCGTCGAGCATCTCCCGTACGGACGCGTCGTCGATCCCCCGGTACTCCCAGTTGCTGCGGCAGGCCGCGAGTATCTGCGCGTTGGTCATGGTCGCGTTCGTCATGGTGTGGTCTCCCCCGTGGATTCCGTGCCGGCCAGGATCCGGCCCACCTGCCCGGCGAAGGCGCCCCAGTCGGCCCGCCCCCCGCTCAGCTCGGTGCGCCCCGCCTCGGTCAGGCGGTAGTACTTGCGCGGGGCGCCGCCACTGGGGGACGGGGCGCGGTACGAGGAGACGAGCCCCGCCCGCTCCATCCGGGCGAGCAGCGGATAGATGCTGCCCTCGCTGACCAGCTCGAGCCCACCGCCGGCGAGCGCCTGCGCGAACTCGAAGCCGTACCGCGGCCGTTCGTCGATCAGCGACAGCAGACACAGGTCGAGCACCCCGCGCAGGAGCTGACTGCGCCGTTGGTCACCGGCCGCGGGCAGCTCCTTTGTCATGCGGTACAAGGTAGTCACCAACTCTCTTGCACCGCAAGACATTCACGATCGCGCCAAGACACCTCCTAAGGCGCGATGTTGTGGTTCAGGCGGAAGAGGTTGGCGGGGTCGTAGCGCCGCTTGATCGCCGTCAACCGCTCGTAGTTCTGCCGGTAATTGGTCCGGACCCGGTTCTGGTCCTGGTCCTCCCGGTCCATGAAGTTGACGTAGCCGCCCTCCATCGAGTGGGGCTTCAGCGCGGCGGCGAAGCGGCGCACCCAGTCGACGTTCGCCTCGCATTCGGCGCGCGTGGTCAGGGTGGGGCTGAGGGCGGTCGCGAAGTCGGCGTCCCGGTAGGCGAAGGCGGTCGACTCGGGCGCCACCCGGTGGCAGGCGCCGTCGATGGGAAACACCACGGTCGCGCTCTGGATGGAGGGGGTCGAGGCCCCGTACTCCACGTACGCGTCGATGGCCCCGTCCGGCAGCCCCCGGCTGAAGGTGCCCTTCCAGTAGTGGAAGAGCCCCGCGGGGAGCAGCTCGTCGAAGAGGGTGTTGATCACGGGGTACGGCATGCGCCCCACGTGCTGGCCGACGACCGGGCCGAGGCGGTCGAGGCGGGCACGGATCTCGTCGTCCTGCGTCTCGGGCCCGCTCCAGCAGGTGAGGACGCCGCACAGGGGCCGGCCGTGCCAGCGCTCGGGCAGGAACGGGAGCGGCGGACCGAGCCCGACGACGGCCAGGGCGCCGAGCCGCTCGTCGGACCCGGCGATCAGCTCGCGGTAGCGCCCCAGGACGTCGCCGTCGAGGGGGTAGAAGGTCGGGCCGCCCAGGATCGTGTCCACAGGATGCAGCCGGTAGACGAAGGAGGTGACGACTCCGAAGTTGCCGCCTCCGCCGCGCAACGCCCAGAAGAGGTCGGCGTTCCGCTCCTCCGTGCAGGTGACGAAGGACCCGTCGGCGGTGACGAGATCGGCCGCGACGAGGTTGTCGCAGGCCAGCCCGCACCGCCGGGCCAGATGACCGAGTCCGCCGCCGGTGGTGAGCCCGCCGATCCCGGTGCTGGACACCACTCCCCCGGTGGTGGCCAGGCCGAACGCGTGCGTGGCGTGGTTGAAGCCGGCCCAGGTGCAGCCGCCCTCCGCCCGGGCCGTGCGGGTCGCGGGGTCGACGCGGATCCCGCGCATTCGGGACAGGTCGAGGACGACCCCGTCGTCGCAGGTGCCGTAGCCGCAGACGCTGTGGCTGCCGCCGCGGACCGCCAGGACCAGGTCCTGCTCCCGGGCGAAGTTCACCGTCGCGATGACGTCGCCGGCGTCGGCGGCCCGTACGACGGCCGCGGGCCTCTTGTCGTGGATCGCGTTGTAGACCCTGCGGGCCTCGTCGTAGGCGGGCTCGCCCGGCTGGACGAGCTCACCGTGCACGGACGCGCGCAGCTGATCCGCGAGTGCGCCGTCCAGGACAGGTGTGAAGGTGCTCATGGCCGCCACCGCCTTCCTCGGAGGGTTCGAGTACGGCTCGTACCTCCGTTGTAGGGGTGGGAGGAGGTGGGGCTCATCGCCGGAACCGCCCATCCCGCCGGATCGCGGCATGGCCAGAACGGCCCACGGTCCACGACGGCCGACGGCCGACAGCGCCGGGCCGACGGCCCACGGCGGGGGCCCGGAGCGCGCCCCTCGCCGTCACATCAGCCCGTGCGTGAAGGCGTACGCCGTGGCCGCGGCCCGCGAGGACACGTCGATCTTGGCGAAGATGTTGTTGAGGTGCCGGGCGACGGTGTGCTCGCTGATGGTGAGCTCGGCGGCGATGGCCCGGTTGGTCCGTCCGGCGGCGACCAGGCGCAGTACGTCGACCTCCCGTGCGGTGAGCTCGCCCGGGAGCCGGAGCAGAGCCGCCGCCCGGCGGGCGTCGGGCACCGCGCCCAGCGCTTCGAACACCGCGTGGGCGGCCCGCAGTTCGAGCCGCGCGCTCTCCTCGTCCCCGGCGGCCCGGTCCGCGGCGGCGAGGGTCATCCTGACCAGCGCGGCCTCGTACGGGACCCCGAGTTGCAGCCACAGCGCGAGGGCCCGGTGCAGCAGCGGCAGCGCGCGCCGCAGGTCGCCCTCGGCGAAGGCCACGGCGCCGCCCGCCCACGCCGCCGTCGCGTGCTGCGGCGTGCGGTCGGACTCGCGCCGCCGCCGCCACGCGTCGGCGATCGCCGCCAGCTCGTCGGCCGCGCCACGGGCCTGGTCGAGCCGCCCCAGGGCGGCGCAGATCTCCACCTGCGCCGCGAGCAGCCGGCCCCTGCGGCGGTCTTCACCGTCGGCGGCGAGGGCGACCCGCAGCGCGGCCTCGGAGGCCTCGGCCTTCCCCTGGGCGAGGAGCAGCAGAGCGAGTCCCGGCTGCGGGTCCCGCCCGAGCTCGTGAGCCCGGGCGTACGAGGCCTCCGCGGCTGCCAGTTCACCGCGCTTGCGCTGGATCTCGCCCGTCACGTACACCGCCTCCGCGGCGATCCGCGCTTCGTACGGCAGCAGCTCCTCGCACGTCAGGGCCGCCTCGGTCACGGCCTGCGGCCAGGAGCCGCGCAGCTCCAGCACCTCCACCCGGTGTACGCGGCACAGCCCTCGGTAGTTGTTCTCCTCCGGCATCGTGGCGCACCAGGCCATGGCCGCGTCGGTCCACTCGGCGGCCCGTTCGAGATCGGCGCAGGCCATGCACCGCTGGAGGCCGAGGCAGTAGATCCACCCGGTGAAGAAGGCGCTGAGCTCCCCCGCCGTGGCCGCGCACATCGCGTCGTCGAGCAGCGCGAGCCCCTCGGCGACCCGGCCCTCGGCGAGCAGGACGTCCGCCCGCGCCTGGGTGCTCATCGCGAGGAGGTCGGCGCTGCCGCCGCGCCGCGCGATGCCCGCCATCCGGAGGGCACGGTCCATGGCCTCGGCGAAGGCGCCGCGGCTCTGCGCCTCCTCGGCGTCGACCCAGGCGAGGTAGCACTGCTCGACGCACTCGGGCTCACCCCCGAGCTGCTGCCGCGCCCGCCCCAGCCAGCCGGCGGCCGCGGCGGTGCGCCCGGCCAGGGTGTGCTCGTAGAAGAGCATCCACGCGCAGTAACCGGCCCGCCGGGAGTCACCCCTCGCCGCGTACCCGGAGTAGGCCTTCATCCGCGCCGCGACCGACTCCTCGACGTGGCTGGTCCACCAGGCGGCGTCGGCGAGTGCGTCGAGGTCGTCGGCGTCGAGGAGATCCGGGTCGATGCGCCGCAGCACGCCGTAGGCCTCACCCCACGCCTCACGGAAAACGGCCTCCCTGCCCCGGTCGAGGGCGTGACTCGTCCCGACCACGCGCGGCTCCCTTCACCGCTCCCCGAGCCTGCCCGCCCCCTCCCACCAGCATAGGAGCGCGGCCCACGTCGTGGCCCACATCGTGGCTCACGTCGTGGCTCACGTCGTGGAGCGGGCCGATCGGGACGACGCGCCGACGGTCAGCCGCGCACCCCGGGGCCCCGGCCCTCCAGGATCGTCGCCGTGCCGCCGGCCACCGCGGTCTCGTAGAGCGTGATCCGGTCGCCCGGGGCGAGGTGCGTCCACCGCGCCGGGTTCAGGGGCAGGAGGCGCACCGCAGCCCGGGCTCCGGGCGCGAGGTCGGGAGCGAACTCGACCCACACGCGGGCGATGTCCAGTTCGGACGCCCCGTCCCGACTCCGGTGGCCGATGTCCCACATCGGCCGCAGCACTCCTGCTCCGGGAATCGGCGTACGCCGGAACGTCTCACCGGCCGGCCGGAGCGCGAGATCAGCCCGGATGACGCCGCCCACGCGCGCCTCGGCGCCCCGCCACCGGCACCACTCCAGGCTCCGTTCGAGCCCCGGCATCCCGGCCGCGCGTTCCAGTTCCTCCCAGAAGCCCGCCGGCGCCGTCCACTCGTCACCCAGCTCTCGCAGCAAGTCGAACGCGACCTCCCACTCGTCGTGCGCGAGGTACTCCCAGACATCGGCGGCGGTGATGTCCGTCGGCGGTGGCAACACCCTCGGGCACCAGCAGCGAAGCGGCCTCGAGCATCCCGACGACATCCATGCGCCGATCATCCCTCCTCGTCACCTGAATGCCCCTGCCACGTTGCCCCCCATCCGCCCCGGCCATCGCATGGAGTGGGGGCACGAGCCCGCACAGGGCCACCGGAAGGCAGGAAAGGGCGATATGTACGTTCGCAGCATCTATGCAACGGGTGATCCGGCCAAGCTCGACGGCGTCACCGAGGCGATCCGGACCGAGGGGCGCGAGCTGCTGTCGGCGGAGCCGGGCTTTCGCGGGATGGGGCTGTTCGCCGACCGCGAGCTCGGCAAGCTCCTGGTGGGATCGTGGTGGGAGGACGAGGCCTCCCGGCAGGCCAGCTACGAGAGCCTGAGCAAGCGGCGGACCGAGCTGATGGCACCCTTCGCCCAGACCATGACGGTCGACAACTGGGAAGCAGCGGTCGCCCGGCGCGCAGAGGCCGTCGGACCCGGCGCGGGGTTCCGGCTGGTCCGCATGGACGTTGAGCCAGCCGACATCGACCTGCTGGTGGACACCTTCCGCGACACCTCACTGCCCAAGATCCAGAAGATCCCCGGCATGGCCGGCATCTCCCTGCTCATCGACCGCGACCGGGGCAGAGCCGCTGTCGGCGCGCTCTTCACCGACCACGACGCACTCGTGGCATCCCGCGGCGCCGTCGCGGCGGTCCGCGGAGAGGCCACGACCACGGCCCGCGCGACCACCCGCAGCCTTGAGGAATTCGAGGTGCTCCTCGCCACGTCGGTCCCCCACGCCTGACCCCGGCTCCACGTCAGCGCTCGAATGCGGAGGGGGCCGGACTCGACGGAGTCCGGCCCTTCTCTGACCGCGCGACCGCGCGACCGCGGCGAAGGAAGCCAGTCCGCCCGCCACGGCGACACATTGTGTACACATGGGACACTCGGTACCCTTGAGCGCATGACACAGCCGCTGCCCATAGAGTCCATCCGTGACGTACGCGCACACCTGGCTGAGGTCGTGGAGCGCGCCGATCGCGACGACGTCCCCACAGTGATCACGCGCCGGGGCAAGGAAGTAGCCGCCGTCGTCTCCATCGAGGTGCTGCGCAAGTACCAGGAATGGGAAGAGCGCGAGATCAACCGGATCATCGACGAGCGCATGGCCAACCCGGCACCCGGCATCCCGATCGAGGACGTCATGAGGGAGACGCTGGCACGCAGTGAATGAGCCCAGCGTGAGTGATTACCGAACCGTCTTCCGCCCCGAGGCGCAGGCCGAACTTCGGAAGATCCCTCGCGACATGGCGCTGCGCATCCTGGTCAAGCTGACCGAGCTGGAGAGCGACCCCCTCGGATTCAACACCACGGCGCTCGTATCGCAGCCAGAACGCCGTCGCCTGCGGGTCGGCGAGTACCGCGTCGTCTACACGGTCGACAACGGGGAGCTCGTGGTGTGGGTCGTGCACGTCGGACACCGCTCCACCGTCTCCGACACTTGATGCCGGCTGATCGGGCGTCAGAATATCCAGCACCCGTCCAGCACGGTGACGGCGAAGGGGTCGGCTCCTGGAGGAGTCGACCCCTTCTGACCTGCACGCTTGCGAAATCGCGATGCAGTAACGAACCGATCAGACGTTGAAGCGGAACGTTCCGCGTAGACCTCTGACCTGCGGAAACGCGGCTCTGAGCGGGCTAAGTCAGCACAGAATCAGCACGGGATTACGTCATCCATCACGCGAGATCGCCTTCATCGCCCAGCGGCTGCATGGGGATCTGATGGATCGCGGATTCCACCGAGCTAGAGCCCTCAAGGTCCGACCCGTGTTCCGGGTTCTGACGTTCCATTCCCCTCTCTGAATCTGACGGCTCAGTGCTTCGACGGAGCGCGACTGCCCCTCCTGCGCATCCGCACTTCGCTTGAGGTGCTTGGCGATCTGGTGCGCGCTCCACTCCGCCGAGTCGGTCTCAAGGACGCTGTCCTTGAGAGCTTCGAGATCCACCGTGTAGGTAAGCGGGTCGACGCAACCGAAGGGCCCGTCCGCCTCCACCCGGAACTCGTAGACCTTGGGCAGCTCCGAGGAGAACAATTGATGGCCCACGTCCATGACGAAGGGAATGCGGCGCGTCGGAGGCAGGGTGGCGATGGGGCGACCAACAGCACGACTGAGAGTCGCCGCCCGCTCGGCCCCCAGAGTGGTCTGCAGCGGAGGGCTCACCGAGATGCGTACGTTGCGGCCAGGGTCTGACCGATGTTCTCGATCACCAGCACGAGCAGCGATGACCCAGGGATACGAGGCCTGATGTCAACGATGACGTACGGCTCCGCCTGCTCGCGTTGCGCCTTTTCCGTGAGGGCGTTGGCATGCGCGACCGCTCTCGCCTGACGTTGGTTGTAGACGAGGGCCCAAAACGCGGCTGTCGTTGAGAAGACGAGAGCCGCCACGGAGACGACCACCGTGGCGATCTGGACCGATGAGTCGCTCATGGCCGGATGTTAGGTGGGTGGCCGGTTACGGCGCGCCAAGTTGCCGAAAATCCTCCGGCCGGGATCGTTGGCTCTTCAGCTTGAGCTGTGGGCCGCTACCGTGAAGCCATGACCGCACTGCCCGACTGGATGCGCCCGCCGCGCGCGGAAGGCTGGTTCGCGGAGGACCTCGACCGCCTCCCCGAGGCACCACGCCACACCGAGCTCATCGACGGAGCCCTCGTCTTCATGATGTCGCCACAGCGGTCCTGGCACGGACGCCTCGTCACCGCCCTGACCACCACGCTCATGGCACAGGCACCGGCCGGCTTCGAAGTCGAGCGGGAGATGACGATCCGCCTCGATGCCCGCAACCGCCCCGAGCCGGACCTCTTGCTGACGGACCTGGCCTACGACCCCGACCGAACCTGGTACGCCCCGGAGGACGTGAAGCTCGTCGTGGAGGCCGTATCCCCGGAGTCCGCCCATCGCGATCGCACAGTCAAACTCCGCAAGTACGCAGAGGCCGGCATCCCGCACTACTGGTGCATCGAGGACGAGGACGGGGCACCCGTCGTCCACGTCTACGAGCTCGACGAACCCACCGGCGCATACGCGCCCGCCGGGATCTTCCGGGGCACCCTCCAACGCCCGGTGCCCTTCCAGGTCAGCCTGGACCTCGACAAGCTCACGCCGCCCCGCAGCAGCTGAAAAGTCAGCACCAAGTCAGCACGGGAATGCAGAAGGGGTCGGACTCGTCAGAGCCCGACCCCTTCTGACCTGCACGTTTGACGAAATTAACTAACATGCAGTAACGAAACGACTACACGTTGAAGCGGAACGTGCAGTGCAGGGCTCTCACCTGCGGAAACGTGGTTCTGAGCGGGCCAAGTCAGCACGGAATCAGCACGGGAAAACAAGGTCAGCACCTACGCAACTTCTTCGTACCCGGCCGCTACGCTCGGCGCCTCGGTCGACACCGGTACGGGCACCGGCCTCATGGCATTCTGCATGACCTCGCGGCATCGATGCCAGGCCCCTGGGACGAGGTGGCCGTAGATGTCGACTGTCGTCTTGATCGACTTGTGGCCGAGCCACCTGCTGACCTCGTGGATCGGGATGCCGTTTGCGAGTGCGGTCGAGGCGAAGAAGTGTCTGAGCGAGTGCGGGGTGTACTTGGGCTTGCCGCTCGCATCCACTAGCCCGGCCGCCTTGCACGCCTTCCGGAAGTGGTAGCCGTAGGTCGTGGCCGTGGGCATGGTCCCCTTGCCCCGCTCGCGCGGGGCGAAGAAGACATCGAGCTGCCGGCCGTCCCCTGCCTTGTCCTGGAAGACAACCGGGACTCCACCCCACTCATCCTCGTGCGCGTCGATCTCCTCTTCGAGGAAGGGAGCAGTGGGGATGTCCCGGTACTCCCCCTCGGCGCGGTGCTTGAGAGGGACGAACGTGGTGCGGGAGTCGCCGCGGTTCGCCTTGGCGCTCACCTGCCAGCGGACCCGGATGAACTCGGGCCGCCGGCACTCACTCGCGAAGGCCAGGGTTTCGCTGATTCGGAGACCCGCCCCCGACTGCAAGTAGATCGTGAGGCGGTACTGCGGCGAGATGTGCTTCGCGAGCAGCTCGACCTCGTCGAGCGTCGGGATCTCGTCTTCGTCCACGGCGAGCGAGCTGACGCGGTCGATCTTGACGCCGACAGCCGGGTTCGCGGCGATGCGCTTGTCGGTGACGGCAGCCTCCATCATCGCCGTCACGAACTTCATGCGGTCGTTGATCGTCGAGGCCGCCATGCCCTCACCCGATCGGTGGAGGGCGGCTATGAACTTCTCGAAGTCAGCTTTGGCGAGCCCGGCCAGCGTCTTGCGGCCGAGATGGGGGACGAGGTGGTTCTTCGCGAAGCCCTCGTAGTTCCGCATGGTGCCTTCGGCGAGGACCTGCCGCTCCAGCCACTCCTTGACCCACCAGCGAAGCGTCATCGCTCCCCGCGCGGGATCGAGGTAGACCCCCATCCCCTTGTCATTCTCGACCTTCGTAGCGAAGGCGTCGGCGCCGTCGGGGCCGGTCTTCTTGGCGAAGCTCTTCTCTCGCTGTCTCGCGGTCCGCCCGCCCGGCTCTCGGTAGCGAACGGTCCACTTGTGGCCGCAGCGCGCCTTCTCGCAGGGGTAGTAGCGATCCTGCTCTTCTTCTTTGCAGGGCTGAAACACGGTAGCCATGTGGCTCCTCTCGTCAGTTGGGAGCGGGCGGAGCCGTCACCCGTAGTGGTCTTCGAGGTAGGCGACGATGTCGCGCTCACGGAACCGCAGGAGCCGACCGACCTTCTGGGGCTTCAGCCCCCATGATCGGTACTTGTTCCTGACGGTGATGTCGCTGACCTTGAGCCAGTCAGCCACTTCTGCCGGCGTCAGCAGCCGGTTGCTTCCTCCTGCCGTCACACAGCCCCCATCGGATACATGTTTACATTCAGGCCGCGTGGAGCATGGCTTGCTCCTCGAAGGAGCGCCGGGACTGCTTCGTGAGGTGCCACATGTCGAAGTGGCACTGGTAGACCCGGTTTTCGCGTTCGAGCGCCCGTCGCTGACCTCGGCGGTCTGCGGCGCGGTCGCGCTTGGCCTGCGCTCGACCGAGCGCCTTCTGCGCTGCCCGTTCGTCGGCGAAGGCCCGTTTGGCGGAGCACTCGCAAGTGTGGAATTCGACGGTCTTCATGAGTCCTGGCCTCCTTCTGCTGTCCAGGGGTGCGGCTGCGCTAGGCCGCGGTTTCGAACCATTCGCATGTAGGTAAGGACGGCCTGGCGCTGGACGCCGATGTAGTCGGCGAAGTGGCGGGCGGGGTTGATGACGCCTTCAGCCTCGGCCTTCGCGTAGTGGGCGGCGAGTCGGATGAGGAAGGCGTCGGTCACGCGAGCCGTCTCGCCCCGCAGGGCTAGCAGTTCGGTGATCTCGGTCTCGGTGATGCTCGGGGTGCGGAGGAGTTCGTCCGGATCGTTGCTGGTCATGTCGGTGTCCGCATCTGTGGTCACTTCTGCTGGAATTTGCCGCAAGGGCAGGTGGGGATCTGGCAGGCACCTCGGGCTGCGCCGGCGGCGGAGTGAGCGAAGGGGGCGTGGCCGCATTCCGGGTGGAAGCAGTAGCCCTTCCATCCCTTCTTGCCGTCCACGTTGGCGAGCATGGCGCCGGGGCTGTAGAGCTTGACAACCTTGCCGGTCCCCCCGAAGGCCATCTTCGAGGCGAAGGTCTTGATCTCGGCTTCGGAGCCGAAGGGGCCGAAGTTGAGGCCGCGATGCCCGTCCTTCCAGGTGTGCACGAGGGCGAACAGGTCGCGCATCTGGAGGAGTTCGGCGGCCGTCTTGTAGATCGCTTTGGCCATCTGGTCGGCGCTCTCGAAGGTGGGGTCCTCCAGGAGCATCTTGATGGCTTCGACCTCTTCCTTCCGGGGGGTCAATCTCATGGCTTCACCTTAACACATTGGTTCAATGTTTACATCGTGCACCCTCATGGCCTCCCTCACGCTCGTGTAGAGGTCCCACACGGTGCCGTCATTGCGGATCACCCCGTCGAACGAGTACCCGGCGAGGGCGTTCTCGCTGGCGTGCTCGGCCTGGGCTCTAGGTTCCAGCCCGGGGCGCTCGATCAGTAGCACCAGGCCGCCGCGCTCGCGGATCGCGTCCGCCTCGTTCGGGAAGCGGACATCTGTGATGACGGTGGGGCCCCAGGTCTCACCGTCGCGAAGGAGAGCGTCGACCCACACGTTCTCTCCAAGGACCGACCGGCCTCCCTCTGTGCCCAGTCTCTGGAGGTACCGGCGCACCTCGGGGTAGCAGTCCTTCGTGGTCTCCCACCCGTAGCCGTCGACCTCATAGCGGAGGTTGGTCAACCCTTCGGTGTAATGCTCCTCCACGATGCGGGGGTCGAGGGCGTAGAGCACCTCCTTGACCTTGTCGGCGAACGCCTTTCGCTGCCAGCCCGCGCTGAGGAGCGCATCAGCGGCGGTGTCCTTGCCTGAGCGTGCAAGGCCCGCGAACCCGACGAGCGGCACAGGGCGGTTGCCGAGTTCCGCGGTGCCGGCGGGCTCAGGCTGCTCCTGGTCGAGAAGTTCGACGGTCCAATCCGGAAGCATGGAGACCCAGTTCTGGCGGGTCGCTTCGGCGCCGGACTCGGGGTCGACGTGCAGTCGGTAGACCTTCGTTCGGGTGCCGTCCCACGCGGCCGTCTTGAGCTGCGGGTCGAGGACGAGGTACCCCTCGCGGGTGACGGTGCGACCTCGGGTGTCGCGGCCGGTGGCGCGGATGTGCTGGCCGGGCTTCAGGTTGGTGATCTTTGTGGGCATGGTGTTCATCCTTCGTGGCTGTCGAGAAGTCGGTTCAGGCCGGGAGCGGATACCTGCGCCTCGCACACGTCGCAGTCGCAGGTGTGGAGGCAGAGACCGCATCCGGGCGAATCACACAAGGGGTCGGGACCGTGCCAGTGCTGCGGGTCGGGCTCGTTGCAGTTCCACGCCGCGCAGGTGCGGTCCTGGGACCACGTCGGATACACGAGGTGCTCGCGCTGTCCGACGAGGCCGTGGGCGAGGTGTTCGCCGGGGCAGGTGAAACGTGAGCGGCTGGCGCTCTCGCGGTCCCGGAAGGCGGCCCGGCATCGGATGCACTGGAGGCGGCCTTCCGGGCGCATGCGGAGCTGATGCTTCACTGGGCTGCGGCGCCGAATGCGGGTACGGCCGGGCCGAGCGTCCATGTGCCCCCGGTCTTCGGGGCAGCCTGCTCGATCGCCGTCTCGAAGGACCGCTCCCCGGCCATCAGCGCCTTGCGCTGCTGAAGGTTGGCGTGCCGGGCCTGGAAGGCACGGAGCATCGCGTCGACCTGGCGGTACTCCAGCTCGATCACGTTCAGCCGGTCGAGTCGACGGCTCCGGGCGAACGTGGCGGCTTTCTCGTGCACGAGGGCGCGGTCGCGGCGGTGCAGCTCGATCAGGGCCTTGATGATCTCCCGTGTCCGGGACTTCGCGCCGTCCGGGGCCGGGTAGTCGCCGATGCCGGTCTGTATGCGGCGGATGCTGAAGTTCCAGTCGCCCTGATCGGCGTGGACGATGGCGGAGCCCGCCAGTCGGGAGCCGAGGACTTCGAGCGTCCCGGAGACTCCCCCGCGGCTCCAGGTGTTCCGACCGTAGGCGACCTCGAAGGCGGACGGGAGCAGCTCGAAGACGGTCTCCCCGGAGGAGCCGGGGACGCGCGGCTCGTCGTACATCGGGGCGATCTCGACGATGCCCTTCACGCGGGGGCCGGTCAGCTCATAGGCGGTGACCCCGGGCTTCGCGCCTTCAACGCGCTCGACCGTGACGGAACCGAAGGACAGGGTAAGGGTGCTGGTCATGACGATTCTCTCGGCTTGAAGGGGTCAGTCAGGCAGCGGTGCCGGCGGAGCGGCCCGCGTAGAAGCGGAGGGCGTCACGGGCCTGGGCTCGGGCGAACAGCCCGCCGTAGAAGCCGTGGCATGAATCGAGCTGGGCCCACTCGGGATGGTCGGCGTCGGGCTCGGCGGTCTCCTCGACGGCGAAGCCCCACACGTCCCCGGCGAGCCATGCCTCGTACTCCTGCATCTCGGCCTCGACGTACCCCTCGGTCAGGAGTCCGGCGTCGAGCGCGAGGGCCTCCTCGCCAGTCACGTACCAGAGGGAGCGCGGGCCCCGCTCGGGTGAGGACTCCAGGACGATCCCACCGTGCATGATCGACACGTACCGCTCGAAGGTCTCCACGCCCTTCCAGCGGTTCCAGGCCAGGCGCCGCCAGATGTGGGCGAAGGGGCCGCCGTCCTTGTCGACCGGCCCGTACTGGCCGAGGTGGGTATCGATGGTGATCACATGGGCGATCGTCTCGGCGTCGTTACGGGGGTTCTCGGCGTGCTCGTCGCGGACGAGGCGGACGCGGAAACGGCCGTCATCGGTGGTGGACAGAACGTCGGTCATGGCTTCTCCGTCTCGGATGGGGGGCCGCCCATGCTCTCCCTGTTTGCAGGGGCGGCCAGTTGCATGGTGTAGGTCAGGCGCCGTACGGCTCGGCGTCGCTCTCGTCGGCTATGAGGTCGAGTACGGCGTCGGAGTGGCGCAGGAGGATGCCGTACGCGACCTCGTGCGACTCGTAGGCGTTGGCCATGTTCCGGAGGACGCGGCTGTAGCCGCCGAGGAACCCGAGGTATTCGTTGATCGGAAGAGGCTGCGCTTCTCGCATGTCGGTCTCGATCTGGGCCTTCTCGGTCTCGAAGGTCTCGCCGACTACGGACTTCGTGCGGTAGGGCTGGGCGGTCATGCTGGTTCCCTTCGAGGGTCAGGCGGCGAGACGGACGGCGTGGGCCTCGATATCCCAAGCGGGCAGGTCGAGACCGAGTTCGGCGTAGCGGGTGGCCCGCGCCTGGGCGCGGCTGAGGCCGGAGAACTTGCAGCCCTTGTGGCGGCGCGGCGGCGCCGGGTTCTTGCCGGTGCGCTCACGCATGTGGCTGTAGAAGACCTCAATGTCCGTGGTGCACAGCAGGCAGTGCAGGGCCCATCGGTGTTCACTGCCGGGGTAGCCCTCGTGAACTCCGGCGCACCGGGTACGGGTGCAGTCCTCGGGTTCGGTGACCGGCGTGGTGCGCGTGGTGTAGCCGAGTTCGAGCATCCGGGCCCATGCGGCCTTGAGGCCGTCCGCGTTGCGCGGGCTCGGACGCAGGAAGGTGGAGAGGAACGGGGTGGCAGTCATGTGTTCTGCTTTCAGGGGTTGTTGGGAAGGGACAGGCCCACATGGGCCGCGTCGAGGAGGTCGTCAGCCGCTTCGAGGAAGGCGCGCATCGAGTTGGCCTCGCCCCAGGAGCCGGGTTCGTCCTCGAAGAAGGCTTCGAGGGCATGGCGTGCCCATTCCGCGGTGACGGCGGGGTCGGCGACGATCACGAGGGTGCCGGCGGAATCGACGGCCCACACGTCCGAGCCGTCGAGGTCGATGTCTTGGTTGTGCAGTGCGTGCGCCTGGTCTCCGTCGCAGCGGAAGAAACCGTCCGGCCGAAGACCGTAAGGGGCGTCGCAGGTGTCGCAGCGGATTATGCCCATCGGGTTGTAGCCTTTCTGGGTGGCCCCTCCCTGCTCCCTGTGGGGAGGGGCCACATGCGTTACTTCGAGTCGTCCTCGGCGAGAATTTCGAGTAGCTCATCGCAGGCCGCGTACTCGGCGTCGCTGACGTGGCGCCACTCCGCGTCGGGGAGCATCTCGACAGGCAGGGACAGGGCCAGGCTTCCGGCGGTGTCGGCGAGGTTGCAGAGCGTGTACCACTCCTGCGTGGCGGGGTCGTAGTCGTTGCGCCACTCCTCGACCTCACGCACGGTCTTGAGCACTTCGGCGACGAGGTTCTTGATCCGGTCGAACGCGACGGACTCGGCGTTCTGGATGGACGGCATCATGTGCCCCTACTCCTTCACGTGGTTGGGGGGCCGCCCCGGCTCTCCCTGTGTGCAGGGGCGACCCACAGGGGTTGGTCAGGCGGCTATTGCTCGGCGGCCGCCCACGCGGGTCTGTCCGAGGTCAGCGCGTCGGCCTGCGGCCTCTCCTGCGGCCCTGCCCGAGCCGCCCCGCTTCGATCCGCCACCGGTCCGGGTGTGCGGGTACGCCTCCTTGAAGCGGGCGAGCGTCACGGCCTTGCGGTCCGCGAGAACCAGCTCTGCACCGCGGCCGGTCACACTGGGCGCGGCCTCCTGGCGGGCTCGGGCCTCGATCTCTTCCAAACGGGCGTAGACGGTGAGGATGAACCCGGCAAGGAAGGACTTCCGGTAGGTGATCGTCTTCTCCCCCGGGCGGGGGCGGCCGTGCCGCATCGCGTTGAACGCCTGAAGCTGAAGCGAGGTGAACAGCATCTCCACCCGCTCAAGGTCGGACTCGTAGCCAAAGAGGTGGACCTCAGTCCCGTTCAGCTCGATCGCCTTGCAGCCGAGCGCCTTGGCGATGTAGCCGAGCAGGTACTTCCGGTCGCTGCCGTACGTGCCCGCGATCTTGATCATCCGGTCTCCGGGGCGATCCTGCGTCGGGTCCGCGTCGGCGAGCATCGCCCTCTCGATCCCGTACTTCGCCATCAGTTCGGCGGCCTTGCCGAAGTACGCCTCGGCCTCTTCCTGCGATGTGGCCGGGTCCTCCGCCTTCGCCAGGAGGGCGCGGATCTTGGCGAGCTTGCCGTCTTCAGGCATGGGGGTAGCCATGTCGGAGCCTTTCGGGGGTTGATGCAGGCTGGCATCGTCAGAGGGGAGGAGCCGCCTCCCGCTGACCTCCCTTCGGGAGGTTTCGCCTTTGCACCTTGCAGGTCAGACGGTGATCAGGTCCCAGCCGTTGAGGATGTGAGCGATGGCAAGGGCGTCGATATGGGCCTTGGCGTGGGCTTCGCGCTCCTCGTAGGTCGGCAGGTCGTACGTCACGGTCAGCTCGGCAAGGGGGTCGAGGCCGAAGGGCGTGAAGAGTCCTGTCACCAGCACATCGCCGAATCGAAGGACGAGGGAGTGCGCGCCGCACTCGGGGTCGCGGAAGGCGATCTCGTCGTCAGGCTTGATCATGGTTGCGCTCGCTTTCCGGAGGGGCCTCCCTGTT
Organism: Streptomyces sp. NPDC030995; assembly: GCF_055571215.1. Taxonomy (NCBI): domain Bacteria; kingdom Bacillati; phylum Actinomycetota; class Actinomycetes; order Kitasatosporales; family Streptomycetaceae; genus Streptomyces; species Streptomyces sp. NPDC030995. The sequence continues at coordinate 447,028 of NZ_JBVIFS010000001.1, read as the reverse complement.
CTCCCTGTGTGCGGAGAGGCCCGAGCTAGGAGGGATCAGGCGGAGGGGGTGCGGAAGGCATCACGAACGGCGGTGAGCCTGGCCTTCAGGTAGGCCAAGTTCGTTGCGTTCCGGTCGGCGCGCTTGTGCTCCCACTGCCAGACTTCGCCCCATGCCGCGTCGTCCGGGCTATCCGCGAGGTGTTTCTTGGCTCGGGCCGCTTCGACCAGCTCGTACGCCTCCCGGCGGACGACGGCGGCGAGGAGGTGTTCCCAGTGGGTTCGGATCAGTTCGGTGTCCTCGCAGAAGCGCCAACTGACCGCGTGATGCAGTCCGGCCGCGAGGTCGGCCTGCTGGTGGTACTCCTCGGCCATGTGCGGGAGTCCCTTGTCCTCCGCCTTGCGGGCCATAAGCCGGAACTCTTCGCGGTCGTAGCCGAGGGCGAGGCAGTAGATCGCGCTGTGGGTCAGCAGGGTGCCGGCGGCAGCCACCGCGGATTCGATGGGGGTGTTCATGCGTCCTCGTACTTCGGTGGTTGGTGCTGACGCTGGTTGGCTCGTCAGAGGGCAGGGTCCGCCTGCCGCTGACACCCGGAGGGGTGTTTCGCCTTTGGTCAGGAGTGGGGGCGCCGGATCATGGCGTGGCTGGTCGCGTAGTCCTTGCCTCGGCCTCGGTTACTGATGAAGCCGAAGCGGCGGTAGAAGGCCCGGAGGCGGGGGACGCTGCCCCCGAAGTCGGCGGCTGGGGTGAGAGCCATCGGCACGCCGTGCAGGTCGGTCTCGGCGGTCAGGGCCCGCATGATCGCGGTACCCGTCCCCTCGTTGCGGCGGACTCGTGTGACGACCAGGAGGTCAAGGGCGAGATAGCCCGAGATGCTGTCGTAGGAGATATGGATCTTCGCGGGGTGTGTGTCGAGGGCTCGACGGAGCGCCTCGACCCACGTGGGCTCGTGGCCAGCGGGCATGGTCCTCCCCCGCCGGTCAGGCGAAGGCGAGCTGGCCCACGATGGGGGCATTCAGGTGCTCGTTCGCGAGGTTGGTGAAGTAGCTGTTACGGGCCTCGCGGTAGATGTCCTCGGTCTTCTGCCAGTCGATGCCGCCGTCCTGCTCATGGCCGTACAGGTCCCCCAGGGCGTCGTGGCAGGAGTCAGCAATCTCGGCCGAATCGGCCTCGGTGTCGTACTCGTACTCGCGCTGAGCGCGCTCCAGGGCTTCGTTCACGTTGGACTGCCAGCGCTCCCACTCGCGCTCTGAGTAGTCCGAGTCGTCGAGTACGGCGTAGACCTCCAGGGCGGAGAGGATCGAACACGCTTCGCGCCAGGCCGCGGTGAACTTCGGGCGGTACTTGATCGGGGTGAGGGCGGGAAGGCCGTAGTGCGCGGTGTCCCAGTCCCAGTCGCTCTTACATCCAGCGCACAGGAAGCGGCGGCGGCCGTGCTTCTTGCGGCTGACGGCCCAGTCCGCGATGCTGTCGCACTTCCGGCAGAGCATCACGTCGTCGACGTAGACCTGAACGAAAACCTGGGAGCACGGGCCCCAGCCCCAATGGCGTACGCCGGCATCGATGACGTGCTCGTCCGAGACCTCAGTGTCGTTGCGCCCCTCGTCGGCGGCGGCCCGCAGGAGATCGAGCGCGGTGTCGTAGTTGGACTCAGCCAGCAGGTCGTCGGAGTAATCCGCCTTGCCGATCACTGGGGCGTGCGTCCGGTAGTACCGGTCATCGCCTCCAAAGTTCGTCGGCCGCTCCAAGAGCTTGTCGGCGTACTCCCGCAAGGTGTCGTCGTCGCACAGGTAGCTGATCATGTGTCCTCGCATTCAGGGGTGGGCTGACGGGCTGGCTCGTCAGGGGGGAGGCACCGAACCTCCCGCCGACACCCCCCACCGCACCCAGACCAGGGGCACGGTGGGACCGCAGGGCGTTTCGCCTTCGCAGGGTCAATGTTTACATTCGGGCAGCAAGGTCCGCCGGGATGAAGGCGACCTCCAACTCCTCTTCCGTCTTGGGCTCGACGCCATTCAGGCGGTCGATCTCGGCAGCCTGCTGAGCGATGACGCGGTTCGCTCGATCGAGAGCTATGGCCAGCTCCTCGCATCGGAGGCCCAAGTTGTGGGCGATGTCCAGCAGGGGGAAGCGCTGGATCTCATTCTTCGCAAGGCTGACCTGGCGCTTGGGCCGTTCGATCGCAGCGATGGCCTCGACCGTGAGGAACACGGAGCCGGCGCAGTAGGCGCACCTCTCCCCTGCATCCTGGGCGGTGACCCCACGCTGGTAGAAGCTGAAGTCGACGCACTGGTAGCACCGGAAGTCACCGTCCGCCCGCTTGAGCCCTACGGCCTTGCCGTTCTCCCGATCCCAGTCGGAGAAGACGAACTCGCTCATGTGGCCTTACCTTTCGGAACCCGGCTTGTTCAAAGTTTACACGAGCCGGAGAGTTTCGCCGAACCGTTTGGCTCGGCGTTGGTTTCAACTTTACACTATCCATCGTGTGGAGCTTCGCATTTGGCCTGGTCAGCGGTAGGCACTCCCATGTCCTACCGCCAGGACCCTTGGCCTGGCGATCTCCCGAACCGCAGTCCGTTCGATGTGGCTACATCTTAACACTATCCCCCGGCCTTCTCGCAACCCCCCTTGTGGGCTGCGGTTTTGCCGATCTGACGTGTCGTTCCGTCCACCCCGTTGCCGGTTCGTTCGGTGCGATGTGGCTACACCTTAACACGCTTCCCAGGGTGGGCCGCAACCGTGCCCGCTGTGAAGGGCTGGAGTCCTTAGCCTCTTACGCGTGTGCGTGTGCGCCCACTGTGCACCGGTATGGGGTGTATGCCCCGCTGTATGCAGGCTCAGCCCTTAAACCCCTATTCGCTGCTCACACGCTCTTACGCAATGAGATGCCCGTGGATACTCACAGTTGTGGATAGATTCCCTGCCTGCACCGACATGTGCGGGATGTCCATAATCGCGAGGCATGGTGCCAGGGGTGGGGGTATGACCCAGTCGGCGACGCTTTCCCGGCCGCCACGTCTTAGCAGCTCGGATTCCGCCACGGTTCCAAGGTCGACAAGGAAGGCCGGCAACCGCGCTCACCTGGGAGAACGGTCGCCGGTTACTGCAAGAGAACGAGCTATGCGACCAGAGCGGCGAGGAGCGCGAGCGCCAGAACGACTACAGAGCCAGCGGTGACGTGGATGGCCACGCGCAAGGCCGCGAACTTCCGGCGGGCGATCTGCGCCCGAACAACGAGCTGCGCGGTACGGCGGTCTGCGGCCAGGTCGGCAAGCACCTCATCCGCAGTGCAGTCAGCCCAGTGCAGGAACGAGCCCCGCGTCGCGTTGCCGATGTGGGGCCGAAGGACGAAGAGGGTCACAAGCATCGCGGCGACCATTCCCGCTACCGCGATCCCGGCGAGGGCAGTCCCGGCAGTTGGCATCTCGCGCCCCGGCAGTACAGCCACTAGGACGGCCAGGGGGATGCCGAGTGCTGAGAGCAGTGCCGACGCCTTGCTGTCGGTACGGGCGATCTCAGCAAGCACCTCGGCGTGGGCTCGGGCGAGCTGATCATCTGCGCTCTGCAACGCTCACCCCTCGACCCGGAGCGCCTGCCGGACCTTGCTCAGTCCTGCGGCCCTGATAAGCGGAGCGGTCCCGACTCGATACCCTTCCGGGCCGACGTTGATCACTGGGACGGGGTACGAACCACCCTCGGCCATTCGCAGTCCTTCTTCAGGGTCGAGACCGAGCACCTGCGATGCCTTGTCGAGGGTGACCGCGGGGGGCAACTCGTAGTCCTGTGCGGTGCCGTCGTGGTCGCCCCGCACGGCGAGGACTAGGTCGTCGAGGGGGTCGATGGCGGCTCGAACGATGGGCTGCTCACTGCTCGTCATACCTTCAGGGTAGCTACGGGACGGTTACTCTTTGTCGCCTTCGAGAATCTTCCGCGCCTCGTTGGGGACAAGCACGAAGCGCACGCGGTGCTCGATGTTCCGGTCGGACAGGCCGTCCCACTCCCTCGCCTCCCGCATCGCCTCGGCAAGCTCCTGCCGCTTCACGTCGTGGGCGAAGTCGGCGACCTGCGCCTCCTCGATCGCGCACTCAAGCGCGAGCGTCGGCCCATGAACCGGGGTCGGGTCCTCGATCTCCGCGTGCCGCCCGTCTTCGCTGTGCACTTCGACGACGGCAGGAAGTCCCTGGTACTCATCCGGAGCGGTCTCGTGCCAGCGGGCCAGGACCAGGCGGCCGAGGTCGTGAGCCGTGCCGCCCCACGTCGTCATCTCGCCCGAGTGGGCAGGCTTCTCCCAACCTTCGCCTGCGTTGGCTGCCGCCGGCACGCGAAGCGCGTACGCAAAGGTCGTCTCGTCCATGCCGCCGACTGTATAAGGCGCTCGCCCGCCTGAAGTACGTCTTCGCGTCTTCACGAAGGAGCGGCCGGTAGGCCGCCACAGGCGCTTGTTGTCTTCATGCTGTCCGCCCTCCGGGCGGCATCGCTCCTTCGTCGCTGTACTTCTCCGCCGTCGCCCTTCGGGCGCCGCCGAAGTGTGACGCAGGTCACCGGCTTTCGTCTTTCCGGAATCAAGATCAACTAGCGACTTATAAGTGTAAGTATGTAAGCCGCAAGCCTCGCGAGGCTTGAGCCCCTGGCGGGGCTCGCCAGCATGAAGACGCCTTGCGCATAAGCGAATTGCAGGCTTGGCCCCGGAGGGGCCAACTTGTGAAGGCGGAGTACGTAAGTACGTACTTCGTTCAGGGGGTCTGCTTGAAGATCCTCGAACTCTGCGCTGGGTACGGCGGCCTGGGCATGGCTGTAGCCCCCCTGGTCGACGGTCACGTGGCGTACGTCGCCGAGACCGCGCCAGGCCCGAGCGCAGTCCTCGCCGAAAGGCACCCGGACGCGCCGAACCTCGGTGACATCCGCGAGATCAACTGGACACAGCTCGTCGGCCTAGTCGACGTGATCACAGCAGGTTTCCCCTGCCAGGACATCTCGATTGCGGGGAACCGAGTTGGAATTCGAGGCACTCGCTCTGGAGTCTGGGTCAACGTCGTTGACGCGATTCGCGTCATTCGACCGAAGCTCGTCTTCCTGGAGAACGTCTCGAATCTCCGGACGCGCGGCCTCAACGTCGTCCTCGGTGACCTGGCCGAGATCGGGTACAGCGCGCGGTGGGTCTGCGTACGAGCTACCGCAGCTCAAGCCCCTCACCTCCGTGACCGGTGGTTCTGTATCGCGACCCCTGAAGACTCCGACCTCGAACCTGGGGTCTAACGGCGGCGCCCGGCCGCCTGCCGAACGCCGAGCTGGCGGCCACGGGCCGACCCTCGACGACGAGGTGTGCTACCTCCTCCCCTACTCGGAAGCGATCCGAGAAGGCCGGCAACCCGAGTCCGCGGTCGACGGTCAGCACTCCCCCTCCCACTGGTGGGGTGAGTACCTTCCGGCTATTCGTCAGTGGGAGGACGTGACCGGTCGCGCCGCTCCCCCGCCGACTGAGGTTGGCCGCAAGGGCGGCCCCAGGGTCACGGCCGAGTGGGTCGAGTGGCTGATGGGCCTCCCCCTCCACCACGTGACCGGCGTCCCCGGCCTGACGCGCGGACAGCAGCTCCAGATCCTCGGGAACGGTGTTGTCCCCCAGCAGGCGACCACGGCCTTCATGGCCCTCCTCGATCTGGGGGTGTAGATGCCGAACTGGGACGGCTCCGACCGGCGCGAAAGGTTGCCGGCGGACTGGCCGAAGATCCGACTTCGCGTCCTGCGCAGGGACGGAAACCGCTGCACTCACCGCGACCAGTACGGGGAGCGCTGCGAGGAACCGGCCACGGACGTGGACCACATCGTGCCTGGTGATGACCATCGAGAGACCAACCTACGAGCACTCTGCGGGTTTCATCACCAGGCCAAGTCCTCTCGCGAGGGAGCCCTCGCACTCGCGGCGCAGCGGCGTCGGATCGGCAAGCGCTTCAAGCGGACGGAGGCCCATCCGGGCCTCATGTAGGGGGTGGCCGTGTTCACTGCCGCATGGATCGGATGGATCGCCGCGTTCTGTGTGATCGAGGGCTTCGCCCTCTACCGCAAGCAGCCGGACGACACCTTGTCCGAGCACGTCTGGCGCTGGTTCCACACTGTGAAGGGCACCACTCCGGACCGGACGACCCGACTGCGGCGCTTCGCCCTGGTCGCGTTTATGGCCTGGCTCTCCGCCCACTTCCTGACGGGCGGGACGTTCTGATGCCCGGCCCCGTACCCAACCGCGAAGCCGACCTAGCCCGCCCACGCGAGCGCAAGGGCAGCGATGTCCAGCCCATAACGCGCGGCGTCGCGCGTCCCACGAAGGTGCCGAACGGCGACCGCTCTTGGCACCCGATCGCCAAGCGCCTGTGGGACTCCCTCAAGGAGTCCGGCCAGGCCGATTTTTATCAGGCGAGCGACTGGGCCCTGGCCTACTCCCTGTGCGAAGACCTTTCCTTCTACAAGAAGTCGGGGAAGCGATCGGGGCAGATGCTCCAGACGATCTACTCCGCCTTCGAGCGGCTTCTCGTCGCGGAGGGTGACAGGCGCCGCGTGCGCATCGAGCTGCACGAGCCCGTGCCCGAAGAGCAATCCGCGGCGGTCCTCGCAATCGCTGACTACAAGAAGGATCTCGGCCTCGAAGCCTGATCTCGGGGGGTGAGCCATGGCCGCGACGGCAGACCTCACTCCCGAAGAGATCGAGGCCCTGGAGCCCGAGTTCCACGGCCCGACCTGGCAGAAGGACGCGTTCGGACAGTGGAAGTTGCCGGCGCGCACGCTCGGCTGGCAGATCGCCGGATGGTGCGCCGAGTACCTGGACGGCGAGGGTTCCACCGACGACAGGCGCGTGCCCTGGAAGTTCACCAGGGAGCAGCTCCGGTTCCTCTTGTGGTGGTACGCCCTCGACGAGGAAGCCGAGTTCGTCTACCGCACGGGCGTCCTCCAGCGGCTCAAGGGCTGGGGCAAGGATCCGCTCCTCGCGGTCATCTCGCTCGTGGAGTTCGTCGGACCCTCGCGCTTCTCCCACTGGGACGAGAACGGCGAGCCGGTGGCCAAGCCGCACCCCCAGGCGTGGGTACAGGTGACCGCCGTCAGCCAGGAGCAGACGACGAACACCATGGGCTATCTGCCCGTCCTGATGTCCGAGAAGCTGATTTCGACCTACGGCATCAAGATGGGCGCCGAGCTGATCCGGGCCGACCGGGGGCGTAAGCGCCTTCAGGCCGTGACCAGCTCGTATCGTGCCATCGAGGGCAAGCGGACCACCTTCACCCTGCTCAACGAAACGCACCACTGGATCTTGGGCAACGGCGGCCACAAGATGTACGAGACCATCGACGGCAATGCCACGAAGATGGACTCTCGCTACCTGAGCATCACCAACGCCTTCATGCCTGGTGAGGACAGCGTCGCCGAGCGAATGCGCGAGGCGTACGAGAAGGTCCGAGCTGGCCTCGCGGCCGACGTTGCCGCGATGTACGACTCGATTGAGGCTCACCCGAAGACCCCGCTCACGGCCGAGGCCCTGCGGATCGTCATCCCGAAAATCCGGGGCGACGCCGTGTGGCTCAAGGTCGAGTCGATCATCAAGTCCGTTCTGAACCTGACGATCTCGGCCGCACGCTCGCGACGCATGTACCTGAACCAGATCGTCGCCGAAGAAGATGCCGTCTACGGCCCAGCGCAGTGGGACCCCTTGGGGGACAGCTCGCTCATGCTGAACCCCGGAGACGAGATCGTCCTCGGCTTCGACGGCGGCAAATCCGACGACGCGACTTCGCTGGTCGCTCTCCGCGTCTCCGACATGGCGGCCTTCCTGGTCGGCCTGTGGGAGAAGCCAGACGGCCCGTCCGGAAAGAGCTGGGAAGTGCCCCGCGTCGAGGTCGACTCGGCTGTGCACGACGCCTTCCGCATGTTCTCGGTGCAGGGCTACTACGCCGACGTGGCTCTCTGGGAGTCATACATCTCCGAGTGGGACGAGCAGTACGGCGAGGGCCTGGCGGTGCGGTCGCCACTCGGCAAAGACCGGATCGGCTGGGACATGCGGTCTTCACTGAAGTCCTCGACGATGGCTCACGAGCGCCTGATGCGCTCGATCTTCGACGGCAAGCTCCGTCACGACGGCGACCTCAAGCTCCGCCGGCACGTGCTCAACGCCCGGCGCCGGGTGAACAACTACGGCGTCAGCTTCGGCAAGGAGAGCCGGGAGTCGCCCAAGAAGGTCGACGCCTACGCCGCGCTGATGCTCGCGCACGAGGCCCTCGTCGATCTCCGAGCCCGCGGCAAGCGGGTCCGTAAGCGGACTGGCCGGGGCTTCTTCCTCTAACGATGTAAACATTGAACACGGGTGGTGAACCATGGCTGACTCCACGCCTGCCGCCCTCGCGGTGCAGCTCCTCGCCATCCTCGGCAGGGACAAGGACCGGCTGACCCGGATCGACGACTACCTTCACGGGCGGCACGACGATCCGTACATGCCGACGATGGCGGACGACGAGTACCGGCTCCTCGCAAAGCGGGCCGTCTCCAACTGGGCCCCGCTCATGGTCAACACACCGAGCCAGGCCCTGTACGTGGACGGTTTCCGCGCGGGCGACGACGCGAACCAGGGCGCGGCAACAGACCTCGCGTCCCCGCAGTGGCGGCACTGGCAGCGGTCCCGCCTCGACGCCCGCCAGTCGGCGATCTACAAGGGCGCACTCGCGTACGGCCACTCGTTCACGCTGACCGAGCGGGTCAAGGGCGTGGTCCTGACGAAGGGCCTGTCCGCGCTCAGGACCAGCGCACTCTACGAGGACCCGGCCAACGACGACACCCCATACGCGTCCCTGACCGTGGTCACCTGGCCTGCCGGCGAGAAGCCCGGCCGGGCCCGCATGTGGGATGGCCGCTTCGAGTACGCGGTGACCTTCAAGAGCCTGGACGACAGCAACGGCGTGAGGGTCGGCAAGGGCAAGCTCCACGGTGCGACCGAGTGCCCCGTGACCAGGTTCGCGGCCTCCGTCGACCTCGAAGGCCGGACGGTCGGCGTGATCGAGCCGATGATCCCGCTGCAAAACCGGATCAATCAAACCCTGTTCGATCTTCTCGTTGCTCAGACCTACGCCTCGGTGAAGGTGCGGACGGCGACGGGCATGGCCCCGCCGGTCCAGCGTGACCCCGAGACGGGTGAGGTCGTCTATGACGAGCAGGGCAACCCAATCCCCCTGCCGATCAACCACAACGCGAAGAGGTTCCTGTTCGCCGAGGACCCGGACGTGAAGTTCGGCTCGCTGGACGAGACCCCACTCGGCGGGTTCATTGAGTCGGTCGACATGAGCATCCGCCACCTGAGCGCCGTCGCCCAGGTCCCGCCGCACGTGCTGCTGGGCCAGATCGCAAACTTGAGCGCGGAGGCGCTCCAGGCCGCTGAGATTTCTCTCTCGCGGCGGGTGCAGGAGTTTCGGACGGCGTTCGGTGAAGCCTGGGAACGTGTCTTCCGCCTGGCGGCCGAACTTGAGGCGCTGCCGGCGGCCGATGACTTTTCTGGTGAGGTTCTCTGGCGTGACATGGAGCAGCGCTCCCTTGCACAGGCCGCTGACGCGCTGGGCAAGCTGCGTGAGCAGCTCGGTATCCCGGCAAGGGGCTTGTGGAAGCGCGTTCCGAACGTCACCCAGAACGAGCTTGATGAGTGGGACGAGCTTGCCGAGGACGAAGATTCGGTGGGCCAGCTCGCCTCCGCCCTGACGCGGGCGACTGCTGAACCAGTTGCCGCGGAGCCGCTTGCGGTGGCAGCGTGACGCGCACAACGAGGCAGGTCGAGACCGACGAGGTCTCGGCCGCCTTCCATGTCGCGCTCACCCAGATCGGAGCGCAGACCACAGCTGAGGCGATGGCCCTGTGGGCAGATGTTCCGGTCGACCGGCGGGCGGCTACGGCCGGATCCTGGCTACGCCGGGCCATCACCCTCGTCATGGGGCGGCGCCGCCAGTCACGCGACCTTGCACGGGCCTACTACCGGCTCGCTCGTGCACTCCAGACCGGGAAGACGACGGCCGACCCCTATCACCCTGAGCCCACATATGTGACCCTTGCCGATCTTCGGCGGGAGTTCGCGGAGCTTGCAGGAACCTACAGTCCGCCGGTTGAACCGGTGGGTGAGGCTGCGACCGTCGAGGACGGGGAAGCCTCGCCCGCCCCGGTCGCTGAAGAGGGCCACGAAGATGAGCAGGGCCAGGCGCCCGGCAGTCGCCCCGGCCCCGACAGCGACGACCAGGAGGACGAGCCCGACTGGGACCGCATTCTCGTTGAGGAGCTGGAAGGGCTCCGTGAAGAAGAGGAGCGGATCGAGCGGGAGGCCGAGGCTGAGCTTCGGATCGTGCTCGAAGCCCTCGGCCCCACGAACCTCGACCGCCGGCTGACCGTCGAAGACGCCGACCCAGATGAAGCCCACCGCCAGGCGGGATCCCAGCAGGCCGCAGCCGCAAGCCGTGTCGCAATGAACGGCGGCCGGTCAACAAACTGGTCGCACATGACCCGCGACCGGCGAGCCCTCGGCTACGTACGCCTCTCACGCACGGGAACCCCGTGCGGCTGGTGCGCCATGTTGATCAGCCGGGGCCCGGTCTACAAGTCGCGCGAGTCCGCCACATTCAACGATGGCGACCGCTACCACGATCGCTGTCACTGCTACGCGATGCCGGTCTGGACCCGGGATCGGTACCAGTCGAGCGCGCTGACCGCCCTGTCTCGGCAGTACGAAGCCCTGTGGCCAAAGGTCACGAAGGGCCACACCGGCAAGGACGCGGTGAGCATCTGGCGCCGGTTTATCCGCACCAAGCAGAGAGCCGCAGCCCAGGAGGCGCGGCCCCCCACCGACACGACCCCGGAGGCGTGACGTGCCCGAAGAGAAGCCCGATGAGACCCTTCCGACCGTTGAGCCTGCATCCGGCCAGGAACTGAACGAAGAGCAGAAGCCGGACGACAAGGCCGGTGCCGGCGGGCAGCCCGGCCCGGAAGACGAGCTGCCCGACTGGGCCCGGAAGGAGCTGGCCAAGGTCCGCGGCGAGGCAGCCGGTTACCGGACCCGCCTGCGGGACGCCGAGACAAAACTGTCCGGGGCCCGGGGGCCGGAGGAGTTCGAGGCCGCCCTCGCTGACGTGAAGGCGAAGAACGCAGAGCTGGAGCACTCGCTCGTCGTCGCCACCGTGGCCCGCAAGTTCGACCTGCCCGAGGTGCTGGCCGCGCGGCTGCGCGGCACAACCCCCCAGGAGCTGGAGGCCGACGCCAAGGCACTTCAGTCGCTCCTCGCCCCCCAGTCCCCGCCTGCTCTCGGTGGCGGCCTGGACCCGTCCGACGAGGACGACGGAGAGATGGACCCGCGCAAGCTCGCGCGACGCACGCGGCGCTTCTAGCGCTCTGATGCACCCCTTACTCAACCCCCGCGCTGACCGGCCGGGGGTTTTCTCATGCCCCCGGAGGTTCCACCCTTGCCCACCACGCAGCACCAGGTAGTCAAGCCGCAGAAGCTCGTAAACGCGGCTGTCGGAATGCTGGAGCAGGAGCTTCTCATTCCCAACCTGTTCACCAAGCAGGGCGTCGATCAGTTCAAGGGCGCCGAGAACGACACGATCTCCATGAAGGTCGAAGGCATCCTGCCCTTCCACGACTACGCGTGGCGCAACGACCGCTCCAGCCCGATCGTCTTCGATCAGTACGCGGAGCGGACCCTCGCAGTGACCTTCGGCGGGAACGTGTACAGCGCCGTGAAGCTCACCGACGAACAGAATGACTTTGACATCGACAACTGGAGCAAACTGCTTCGGCCGCAGTCGAAGGCGATTGCGCGTGGCCTCCAGCGCCGGGCGGTAAACATGCTGACCAGCCAGGCGTACAACGTCACCATCGGCAACGCCGGTCAGGCCCTTCGAGGTGCCCTCATCGAGGCCCGGCGCGTGCTCAACGCCTTCCATGCCCCACGGGAAGGCCGCTACCTCCTGGTCGGCACCGAGTTCGAGTCAGCGCTCCTGAGCGACGAAAAGCTCACCCTGGCGCAGAACGTCGGCGACTCCGAAGCCGAGACCGCGCTCCGCACCGCTTCGATCGGCCAGCGCTTCGGCTTCAACATCGTCGTCGACCAGACCATCCCGGCGGATGCGGCCTACGCCTTCGCCTCGTCCGGCTTCATCTTCCTCTCCGGCGCGCCGAGCGTGCCGCAGTCGGTCCCGTACGGCGCGACCACCTCGTTCGAGTCGATCGCCCTGCGGTGGGTCCGCGACTACGACCCGCTGTACATGCAGGACCGATCCGTCGTGAACACTTACGCCGGCTTCCGCAGCGTGCCTGACGTGCTGGTCGGCTGGGACAAGGTCAACGAGAAGGAAATCGTCTCCACCCAGGAGCACTTCGTGCGCGGCATCAAGCTGACCCTCGACGGCAAGTCGGATTACCCGGCTGCGGCGTCCGAGCTGGCCGTGATCACCGGCGTCTCCGACGCGAAGGTGTGGACCCCCACCGGCTACAAGGCCGAGGCCGATCCGGCCAACGCCTAACAAGCAGGCAGCCATGTAAACATGTAACACATGAGTGCATGGCTGCCGCCCCCTCGGCGGAAGGAGACACCCTGGCGTACGCCGCCCTGAACGAACTCAAGGACCGCCTCGACTGGGATCTCGACCCCGATGAACTGCGCATCGCAGCGGGGGCCCTGGAGGACGCATCGGACCTCGCGGCCACCTACGGTCGCGACTGGCCCGAGGCGTCTCTGCCCCGGCTCGTCCGCACTCTGGTCCTGAAGGCCGCAGCGAGATACATGCGCAATCCGAACGGCTACACGCAGAGCCGAGCCGGGGACGAGACGCTCGCCTGGTCGGATGCCCACGGCCGGGACGCGGGCAGCGTGTACTTCACGCGTGAGGAGATCCGGCTCCTGGAAGAGCTTGCCGGCCGTAAGCGCGGCATCACCAGCGTGGCCGTCTCCGCCTGGGGCACAAAGCCGCAGCGGGCGGACGCCAGCGGGCTTGTCCCCGTTGATTTCTCCCCCGCGTCGCCCTTTCCGATGTTCGGGAATGAGGGCCCCTGGTGAGCGTGCAGCGCAGACGAGGTCAGACTGCGCGCGTGTGGCGGACGACCGAGACCGTCGACCGGCGAGGCAACAAGGTCATCGCCATAGACGAGGACAGCGCCGTCACGGTGAAGGCCGCGTTCATTCCGCAGCGTTCCGGGAAGGCTGAGGTACCCGGCCAGCAGCAGATCAACGTCGTCCGCATGGTCGTTGACCCCCACATTGAGGGTGTGACCCTGTGGTCCCGCGTCGAGTACCAGGGCCGCACATGGGACATCGTGTCGCCACCCGCCTACCACCACGGTGACCGCCGCACGCGGCACTGGTCGATCGACATTCGGGAGCGGCCCTGATGGCGAAGATCGAAGGCAAGGTGGGCCGCCTCAAGCTGGAGAAGTACATCGCGACCCTGCCCGGCGTGCAGGACGCGCTCGACGAGGCTCGGTTCGAGATCGCAGCACGGGCCGAGGCCCTGCTTCTCCAGCACCGCCAAGAAGGCCATGCCTCCATCGACGTGGTGGACGGCGCTGTCGACAAGTACGTGGTCCTGGACGACGAGCGCGGCAAGAAGGCCGCCCTGTCGATCGAGTACGGCCGTGCCGAGCAGTTCATTGTCCGCAAGGACAAGAACGGTCAGACCTATCTCGACATCATCCCGGCGGCTGACGGCCTGTTCATCCTGGCCCGTGCCGCGAACCTCCCCAAGAAGAGGAAGGGGAAGGTGCACCTCGACTGATGGCAGGACTCCCCGACCACATCAAGGCCATGGCCGAGCTGTCCCCTGTCGAGGATCTCCTTCTCGCCGTCCTGCGCGAGGGCCTGCCCGGCGTGCGGGTCAAGTCACTGGTCGACCTGCACGAGGAGTTCCCTCTCGTCCTGGTACGCCGTGACCCGACCTGGGGTGAATGGCAAGGCGACACCCGGTTTACGGACGCCGCCCGCGTCGTCATCAACTGCTTCGTTCCGGATCCCAACGGAGACGAAGAGGCCGCGATTCTCAGCGAAGCCGTTCGTGTCGTCCTGCGCAATGCCTGGCTGAATCAGAAGGTCTATCCCCGCAGGGGTCACATCATCCGCGTGGACATGAATTCCGCGCCGAGACGGGCGACTGACTGGGCAACAGCGACAGGCCCAGTGCAATACGCGGACCTCCCAACCGGGGTATGGCGTTACGAGTCGATCTACGACGTGCACATCCGCAAGCCGCGGACCCGCCCATACGCCCCCTGACAGATTTCATCACGCACGGCCCGGCCCTCCCCCAGAGCGCCGGGCCGTTTCGTGTGCGCGAGTAAGGACTCACCCTCTTGGCAATAAACGACCTGGCCACCCTAGTTGTAGGCAGCGGCAACTATTTGACCGCACCCGTTGGCACAACGATGCCGGCGGACCTTCTGACCCCACTCAGCCCCTGGCAGAATATCGGTCACACCAGCCTCGAAGATATCTTCGGCATTACGTCCGAGGGTGGCGAGGCAACCACGATTGGAAGCCTTCAGAACAAGTCTCTCCGGACGAAGTACAGTGCACGGACAGAGACCATGACTTTCACCCTGCAACAGTTTGATACCGCTGGGCTGAAGCTCTACTTCGGCTCTAACGCGCCGATTCTCCCGGATGGCTCTGTCGGTGTTCCGACCAACCCTGAGCCGACACAGTCTGCATTCCTTGCGGTATTCGTGGACGGCGATAACCATTTCGCCTTCTACGCTCCTCGCTCGGAAATCTACCGTGCTGACGACATGGCGATCTCGGATACCGAGTCTCTCGCCGGACTGCCGATCGGCGTCAAGCCAATGGTCTACGGCACCAACACGTGGACGTACGCGATTACGCCCCTGGGCGGGGTCCTAGCTACCGGCGCGACTGCCGGCACTCCGGGTTCCTTCACGCCGGACGGCTCTGTCGTCCCGGCCAACCTGGCTGCCATGGCCGGTGTGACCGCGGCTCCCACCACGAAGTGGACGACCGGTCAGCACCTGGTTCTCGGCGACGCCTCGAAGGCGTACTGGAACGCGACGGCCTGGGTCGCCGGCACCGCCACCTGACCTCCCCCTGCTTCCGGCGCGGGCGCATTGCGGACCCGCTCGCGCCGGACCTTCTTCCTTCGGTCCGCTCCCCCCTTTCCGTTTTCTCTCTGGAGGTCCGCAACCCCATGGCTTCTTACTCTCTCGACGATATCCGTGCCGCTGCGGAGCGCAAGTACGGCAGTACCGATATTCAGATCGGCGACGAAACAGTGCGGCTTCTCAACCCGCTGCGCCTGCCTAAGGCACGGCGCGATGCGCTGATGTCCCTTCAGGAGCAGATGGGCAAGGAGGACTCCGACCAGGCCGAGCTTCTGTCGGAGGCAATCCTCACCATCGCCGCTTCCGAGAAGGCCGCTCAGAGCCTCCTCGACGAAGTAGACGGCGACCTCGCGATCCTCGCGGAAATCTTCGGCCACTACGGCGAGAGCACTCAGGTGGGGGAAGCCTCGGCCTCGCAGGACTGATCGACGAATACGGCGAGGGCCTCTATCCGGACCTGCTTTTTCACTTCGGCGTTGACTTGTCCGAGGTGATCGCAGGCCGGGGCCCCTCTCCCGCGCTCGTCCTTCTGCTTGTGCAGAGGCTCCCCGATACCTGCCTCACGGTTGCCCTTGCGTCTGGCGGCCGTGAGCATTTCGGCTGGGGACAGGACCGGCATTTGTCGGCTGACCTCTTCGACGCAATGAATCAAAACACCCGCGCTACCGGCCAATGGGGCAAGGGCAAAGCCCCGAAGATCCCGCAGTACCCGAGACCGCAGGCGAAGAAGGCCGAGAAGAAGGCCCGGAAGCCGCGGTCGGTCGCGGAGATTTACAAGCACTTCCAGCGGAGGTAAGCCGGTGTCGGATACTCAGATTGTCGGCCGCGTCGCGGTCAAGGTGATGCCGGACACCTCAGGCTTCAAGGAAGACCTGAAGAAGAAGCTCGAAAAGATCGAGAACGATCTCGCGATCACCATCCGCACGAAGGCTGATGCGACCGGTGCCCGCAAGGATGTCCTCGAAGCGGTCCGGGCCATCAACTCCGACAACAAGAAGACCGACACCCGCAAGATCCGCTTCTACACGAAGCTCGACCTGGCCGGGATGTCCGGCGAGGTGACCCGGGCGGTACGCGAGTACCAGTCCCGCGCCAACCAGCACCGGGTCGCCTTCTCCGCCACCGGCCGTCAGGTCGTGCAGGAGGCCCGCAGGACCCAGCGGCAGGCGCAGGCCGAGCTGTCCGATCTCCGCATCGGCGTGAACCTCGACAACCAGGGCTCTGTCCTGGCGGCCATCGGCCGGGTCCGGTCCGCCCTCGTGGCGATCGGTGAGACCGAGATCGACATCGACCTGAACGAGTCGAGCCTGAACGCCGCGATCGACTTGTTCGAGGAACGCCTCGACGAGATCGGGCACATCAAGCTCCAGGTCGACCAGGAGAGCGAGTCATCGGTCAAGGCCGCAGTGGCCGCGATCGACCGCGAGCTGGAGCGCCTCGCCGAGACCGAGCTGAAGGTCGCCCTCGACCGCGACTCCCTGGAAGAGGCGAAGCGCAACCTCGTCGCGGGTTCCCGCGCGGCGGCTCTCCAGGCTGCCGGCGAAATTCAGGACCAGCTCGACGGCATCCAGATCCGCCCCGAACTGGACGAGCAGAAGGTCGCCCAGGTCAAGCGGCAGCTCGAAGCTTCCTTCGAGCAGATGCGCAACCTCAGGGCGCAGATCAGCCCGGAACTGGACGCTCTCGCCAAGCGCAAGGTCGAACGCGACATCGACGACCTGCAAGACAAGATCGACAAGCTGAAGTCGGAGATCGAACCCGAGGTCTCACGTACCGGCATCATGGCCGTCCTCGCGCACATGGCGGTTCTCACCCGCAACCGCGTCGCCGACATCATTCCGAAGGTCAATGCCTCCGCGGCGGCCACGGCCGCTGCGATGCTGCGGGCCTTGAGCGGCGCCCGCGTGCTCGGGGACGTGTTCGAGCGGCTGGGCCGCATGATCCGCAACCTCGACAAGTCGGCGCCGATCATCGGCACCCTGTCGACCGCGATAGCGGGCCTCGCTGGGTGGGGCATCACCGCGGCCAGCAACCTCTTCACGATGTCCGCCTCGCTCGCGCAGATCGGGGCAACCTCCCTCGCCCTGCCGGGAATTCTCGGCGGAATGGCGATCGGCATTGGTGCCACGGTCGCCGCCTTCAAGGACTTCAACAAGATCCTGCCTGGCGTCAAGGGACAGCTCTCCTCCCTTCAGGACCTGATCAGCGAGAAGTTCTGGGCCGAGGCGAAGAAACCGATCAGGGAATTGATCGACACCGTCATGCCGGAGCTGACGGCAGGCTTCAAGGCGACCTCGACCCAGCTCGGCCAGTTCTTCGGCGGCTTCGCCGACTCCCTGAAGGGCAGCCTCGCCCCCGCCCTCGGCGGCATGTTCAGCGACCTGTCCAAGTCGATCGACATCGCCACAACCGGCACGGGCGCCTTCGCCAACATCATCAAGGTCTTGGGCGAAGTCGGAGCTGGCTACCTCCCCCAGCTCGCGCAGTGGTTCGTGAACGTTGCCACGAAGGCATCGAACTGGCTCAACACGAAGGGCGAGTCCGGGCTCCGCGAGGAGATCGACGCGGGCGTCCAGGCGCTCAAGGATCTCGGCGGCGTCCTCATGGAGACGGGCGGCATCCTCGCCGGCATCTCCAGGGCAGCCGCCGAGGCTGGCGGCTCCACTCTCGGCATGATCCGGCAGACCCTTGCTGGGGTCCATGAGGCCGTCGACAGCAGCGGAGTACAGGCCAAGCTGGTCAGCCTGTTCACGGCAGCCCACGAAGCGATGTCCAACATGGCGTCGCAGGGCGGCGCGGAAGTGAAAGCCTTCTTCGGCCAATTCGTCGGCCTGCTGACGCAGATCCTTCCTCAGGTCGGCACCATCCTTGGCATCGCGGTGGGCGCTATCGCAGGCGCACTGAACCAGCCCGAGGTATTCGCTGGTGTCTACGCGCTTTTCGATGGAATCCAGACCGCGGTAACCGCCCTCGCTCCTGCGATGGCTCCCCTCGGTGTTGCCTTCGGGTCAATTCTCACCCTGGTTTCCTCTTTCCTTTCCATGCTCGGCCCGCTGGTAGCGGCTGTTCTCATGCCGCTTTCAGAGGCATTTTCGACGCTGGCTCCAGCAATCGAGCCTTTGATCGGACTGCTGGGCGAAGGGCTGATGGGGATTGTCGCCGCGCTTGCGCCGCTCATCATGACGGTGGTCGAAGCGTGCGCGCCGCTTATCGAGGCACTCGTTGCCGGGCTCGCCCCGATTATTCCGCTGATTTCAGAAGCACTCGCCGCAATGTCGGCTGCACTACAGCCAGTAATCGAAATCCTGATGCAGATTTTGACTGCTGCGATTCTCCCCCTGATTCCAGTGGTGCAGTCATTGGCCGCCGAATATCTGCCTCTGATTTCAGAAGCCTTTTCCGCAGTCATGGAGGCCATCCAGCCCTTCCTGAATGCACTGCTCGAAATCGTGAATTTCCTGATGCCAGTGCTGGCGCCGGCCATCGAGTTCATCGCTGGCCTGTTCCTCGGCTCCCTGGTCGGGGCGATCAACGGCGTGGCCGATGTCTTCAATGGCCTCTGGAGCGTCTTCAAGGGCGTCTGGGACATGATCGTCGGCTATTTCAAGGTGATCATCGGCATCTTCGTCGGCTCCATCACGGGCGACTGGAGCATGTTCGATGAGGGGCTGAAGCAGCTCTGGAACGGAATCAAGTCGTTCCTGTCAGGACTCTGGGACACCATCAAGGGTCTGTTCCTGGTCTTCATGAACATCGGAATCCTGGGTGTCGGCAAGAAGATTCTGACTGGGATCAAGTCCCTCTGGGATAACATCTGGAACGGCCTGAAGTCTTCTGCATCGGGACTCTGGAGTTCCATTCGGACGAACTTCTCAAGCTTCATGGCAGCCATGAAGGAGACGCCCGGGGCAGCCCTCCGGTCGATTCAGAAATTCTTCTCCGACACGTGGACGAACATCAAGTCTGCGGCCGGTGAAGCGTGGGAGGCGGTCAAGAGGGTCTTCTCTCAGAAAGTGGCTGACTGCGTCCGATCCGTCAGCGAACTCCCTCAGAACGTGAAGCAGATATTCGGCGACGCAAAGACCCTCCTGATGGACGCGGGCCGGAAAATCATCACTGGCCTGATTGACGGACTCAAGAGCATGATCGGCTCCGTCAAGAGCACCCTCGGTGACCTCACGAGCAAAATCAAGGACTGGAAGGGTCCGGCGCCCAAGGATGCCGTGCTCCTCTACAACGCTGGCCGGCTCATCATCCAAGGTCTGGTCAAGGGTCTGGAGTCCCAGTACGACAAGGTGAAGCAGTCCCTTAATGATCTGACTGCGAAGATCCCGGCCACCGCATCGAAGGGCCTGAAGGACCGGATCGGCCAGGACCGTGCGGCCCTGCTCAAGCTGGCCGCCCAGTGGGAGGCCGGATCGAAGCGGCTCGAAGCAGCGCAGGACAAGCTCGACAGGCTGCGCGAGGAGGCGAGCCGCTATGCGCAGTCGATCGCGGACAAGGTCATCAGCACGGGCGATGTCACGAAGATCGACGACGAGTCGTTCACCGGGATCTCGTCCGGCCTGAAGAACGCGGTTGAGCAGGCGAAGAAGTTTGCCGACGTGCTGAAGAGGCTGAAGACCCTGGGCCTCAACGCCGAGACCTTCGACCAGATCGCAACCGCGGGCCCGGAGGCAGGGCTTGCTGCGGCCGAGGCCATCGCCAATGCCGGCGCATCCGGCGTTGCCGAGATCAACGCCTTGCAGAAGGAGCTGGAGAAGTATGCGGGCAAGGCGGGGTCCACCGCCTCGCACCACATGTACGACGCGGGGGTCAGGGCAGCCGAGGGGCTCGTGAAGGGCCTGGAGGCGCAGCAGGGTGCGATCGAAGCCCAGATGCTCAAGATCGCGGACGCGATGGTCAAGGCCATCAAGCAGGCCCTCGGCATTCACAGCCCGTCGCGGCTCTTCAGGAAGCTCGGCTCTTTCGTCGGCAAGGGTTTCGGCCTGGGTGTCGAGGACGGGCGGGGGCGCGTTGAGCGCGCCACCAACGCGCTCGCGTCGAGTGCGACCTCCGGGGCGTCCCGCGAGATCACGGCCGCCGTCTCCGGCGGTCTGGCGGCGGCCGACTCCGGCCGGTCCGTGACGAAGGTCTTGAACTACTACGCGGGTTCTGCCGGCAGTTCCCTCTCTTCGGAGGAGGAGCTGTTCGCGGCTGCCTCGCGGGCAAGGATGGTTGGCTGGTGAAGCTCGAACTGGCTTCGGCCTCAGACAGGCTGGACCTGGACGGCTTCGAGAAGAATGGGCTGGGGTTTCAGGCCCTCGCCGGGATAACCGGCTTGGGCCTGCCCCGCCTGTCCGTTCAGTGGCTCGAAGGCGCGGGAGACGGCGCCACCTATCGTGGGCGGCGCGTCCTTCCCCGCGACATCGACATCCCCCTCGACATCGTGGGGCGCGACCGGGTGCACCTCGCCGAGCTGGTGAACCGGCTCGCGAGGGCGCTCGCCGCGGAATGCACCCTCACGTACATCGACGCCGAAGGCGCGCGCTGGTCCACCCCCGTCCACTGGGCGGGCGGAGGAGATATCGACCCGGGCTCTGGCGAACGGGACGTACAGACCGTGATCACGCTGCGGGCACCGAACCCATACTTCATGGCCGAGGCCGCACAGACAGTCTCGATCGGCGGCGCCACGGCAGGCGCATTCCTCTCGTCCCTGTCGTCGATGCCGCTCGCATCGTCACAGGCGATCGGTGAAGTGCAACTCTCCAACGAGGGCGACGTTCCCTCATACCCCGTCTGGGAGGTGACGGGCCCAGGCGAGAACTTCAAGGCAATCAGCCCCAAGGGCGAAGTACTTCACTGGACGGGAACGATTGTCGCCGGCAAGAAGCTGATCATCGACATGGGCACCGGCAGCGTTCTTGACGAGGTGACTGGAGCGAACTGGTACCGGTACCTCGCGCCCGCTCCTAGTTTCTGGTCTGTGCCGCCAGGGACCTCGACGGTGACGGCCTCTCTCCTGAACACCACCTCCGCCTCGCGGATCGTGTGCTCCTGGCGTCCCCGAAAGTGGGTGGTGATCTAGTGAGGCAAGAGGATCTCCTCGTCGAGGTGCGCGACAAGACCCTGACGCGCGTCGGCGCAATCCCCGCCGACCTTCTGACGATGGACGCGGAAGACGTACACAACAACGTCGGCACGTGGAAGCTCAGCATCAACGCCGAGCACCCACTCGCCTCCTTCCTCGCGACGCCGGGTGCCGGCATCATCGTCACCGGCCCCAGTGACGTTCTGTTCTCGGGGCCGGTGACCAAGACGGAGAACGCTGCCACGGCAACGGACCCGCTCGGCACACTGAAGGTCGAGGGCGTAGACGACACGATCATCCTCTCGGACATGCTGGCGTGGCCCGACCCGTCCAACGGAAACGCGGCCAGCCAGAACTTTGCCTACGACGAACGGGTCGGCCCTGCCGAGACGCTCATGCACGCGTACGTGAACGCGAACTGCGGCCCTTCGGCTCCCGCAAACCGGCGCCGGACCGGCCTGGTCATGGGCGTCAACGGCGCGCGCGGTGCGGAGGTCACCAAAGCCGCCCGCTTCCAGCAGCTAGGCGAGCTATGCAAGGAGCTGGCCGAGCCTGCGGGCCTCGGCTTCCGTGTAGTGCAGCGCGGCGCGAACCTGGTCTTCGAGACACACGCGGTGCAGGACCGCACCAAGGAGGCCCGGCTCGGCGTCGTGAACTCCACACTCGCAGGCCAGCGGGTGAGCATCTCGACCCCACTGAAGACCCGGATCATTGTCGGCGGCGACGGCGACGGATCGAACAGGCTCTTCGTCCCCGTCGACAACGCGGACTCGATCGCCTCCGAGGCTGACTGGGGACGACGGATCGAATCGTTCATCGACGAGCGCTCCTCGAAAGATACGGCCGAGCTGACTCAGAAGGGCACCGAAGCCCTCGCCGATGGAGGCAAGACGGTCACCGCGGCCCAAGCCGTCCCCATGGAAGACAGCGCCCTGGATTTCGGAAGGGACTGGTTCCTCGGCGACCAGGTGTCCGTCATCGCCGGCACCTCAGAGATGGCGGCCGTGGTCACTGGCATGGTCCTGAAGGTCGACTCGGACGGCTACCGGCTCGGCGCCACCCTGGGCGACCCCACGCCGCTCAATCCGGCGAGGGCCGACGCGAAGGCAGCCAAGGAACTGGAATCCCGCGTCTCCTCCCTGGAACGAACGGCAGAAGCCACACCTGCCGGAGCGCGAGAAGTACCGGCAGGCACCCTGACCCAGTCAAGCGTCACAGACGCTTATCCCGAACGCGCGAGCGTCATGTACCTCACGGCAGCGGACGCCACCGCTGGAGGATGGGATTTCGGCGGCAAGTACGGCTTCGTCACCACCCGCCGCCAGGCCAACGGCGACGCCTACCAGACGTGGAGCCGCGTGCACGCAGCCGCGACAACCCACGAGGAATGGGTGCGCGGCGGCAACCGGTCCTCGGGCTGGAGTGCCTGGCGGCAGGTCGGGTTCGACAACCTCTTGATGCCGGCGGACTTCACCTCAGCCTCGCTGCCGAGCGCCTACCCCTTTGGCATATCGACGCTCACCATGAGCGAGGCGCAGGCGATTGCCGGCGGCTGGGCGTTCGGCTCGGGCGGCAAGTACGGCGTCGTACGCACCGTCCATCCCGTGGGCTCCTCCTTCGCGCACCAGACGTGGCTTCGGTTGAGTCCCACGGTCACGGAGGAGTGGACCCGCTCGGGCAACGACGCCGCAGGCTGGACGACGTGGCGCACCTCCGCTCACAACGAGAAGTCCGCGAAGGGCGTCGTCTCCATCCAGAATCTCGGGATCACGGCCTACGTTGGCGACGCGGCAACCGTTGTCTACACGCAGCAGTTCACCGCTGAAGCGGGCCGGTGCTACAAGGTCGCCGTCAGGATTGCGTCCGTCGACACAGACAACACAGGCGACAACGCCAGCGCGACCATCCGCTACGCGAAGCAGGGCGCGTATACGTGCGTCCGCTGGGCCGCCGGCACAACGGTCAGCACAACAAGCTCCCTCGCAGGCGACGTGTACAGCACGACGTACGACGACGACTCGAACACATCGAGCGGCCTCGACTTCACCTGCTACATCAACAACCCGCCAGCCGGACCGCTGACGGTTGGCGTCACGCTCAATACCCGCCGTGCCGCTGCGACGTACGGAATGGTCCGCTACCTGCCGGGCTCCCTGTCGACGCTCGTCGTCGAAGATGCGGGCGCGGCACTCTAAGGAGTCTCTCCCTTTGGCAATCACGTCCTACCCCTTCGACGGCCAGGCCGTCACCGAGACCCAGTTCTCCCAGATGTTCCGTGAGTTCCAGGACTCCGGCGTCGTCACTTCTCTCGGCGCCAATGGATTTTCCGTGAACGCCTCCACGGGCATGACGCTCACCGTAGGGTCGGGCCTCGCCTTCCTCCGGGGCCACATGGTGCAGTCGACGGCGACGGAGAACGTGACCATCGCGGCGGCCAGCGCCCAGGTCCGCGTCGATCGTGTAGTCCTGAAGCTGGACCCGGCCACCAACTCGATCACCCTCGCAGTGAAGGCCGGCACCGCGGGTTCGACCACTCCCCCGGCCCTGATTCAGACCGATACCGGCGTCTACGAGATGGCTCTCGCTTCGGTGACGGTCGGGGCAAGCGTCACCTCGATCACGTCCGGGGACATCACCGCCACCCGCCCCTTCGTGGGCCACCGAGTCGGCGCGTGGATCACCGCCACCCGCCCCACGTCCCCACGACTGGGACAGCTCGGCTACAACAACTCAACCGACGCCTGGGAGTACTGGAGCGGATCCGCGTGGGCGCCCCTCTTTTCGACAGTGGATTGGGCGAACCTGTCCGGCAAGCCCGCGACATTCACGCCGTCTACCCACTCGCACACCTGGTCTCAGATCAGCGACCGGCCGTCGACTATGACCCCGACTGCGCACACCCATGACTGGGCCCAGGTCACGGGCAAGCCGACGAGTTTCGCCCCCACCGCGCACAAGCACCCGTGGGGGGACATCACCGGAACGCCCGCGACGTATCCGCCTGCTGGCCACGCACACAGTTGGTCGGACATCTCAGGGAAGCCCAGCCAGTTTCAGCCCGTTGACCACTGGCACAACCAGTACCTCGACTCCGGCGGCACAATTCACCGCGCGAACGGTTCGGACCGCCCGCACTCCTACACCGCTACCGGCTCCACCTGGTACGCCGTATGGGTCGACGGCAACCACAACTTCTGCCGCAACACCAGCGCACGCCGCTTCAAGGAAAACATCCGGGACATCGACATCGACCCGGACGCGGTTCTGTCCCTGCGCCCGCGCATCTACGACCGCAAGCCCACCGTGAACGACGAGGGCAAGACGATCGAGGGGCGCCGGGACGAATTCGGCCTGATTGCCGAAGAGGTCGACGAGACACTTCCCGAGATCGTCGTCCGCGACGAGACGGGACAGATCGACAGTGTGCGCTACGACCTGATCGGGGTCGCGCTCCTGTCCGTCGTGCAGGACCAGGCCGAGCGCATCGAGCGCCTGGAGCAGCTCGTCAGGGACATGTCCCGATGAGTTTTGACCCCGCCGTCCAAGTCGCAATCGTCTCCGCCGGCGGCATGGTCACCGCGGCATTGGTCGGCGTCCTGGTCGAGCTGGTACGGCGCCAGGGGACAGCCCTTGCAGAGGTGCGTCAGCACACCCAGGAAGCCCGTGACCAGGTTTCCAACACGCACAGCACAAACCTTCGAGACGACCTGGACAAGGTCATCGCAGGACTCGACCGTGTCCTCGAAGGACAGGTCCGCCACAGCCGGGACATCCGGGATTTGCGCGCCGATCTGTCCCACGAGCGCAGCGAACGCCTTGCCGTGTCCGAGCGCCTCGACCACCACCTTGCGTCAGCCCCCGAAACCGGCTGACCCACAAATCTCCCTCGCAGGCCCCCTCCCGATCCGGGACGGGGCCTTTTTCATACCCACAGGAGTAACCCTGAGCATCAACATTGTTTCCCGTGCGTCCTGGGGCGCGAAGCCGTGGAACGGCTCCCCCACCTACGTTGCGTTTTCCCAGCGCACCGAGTACTTCATCCACTACGACGGCGCCGACGCCGTTAGTCGGACTGGCTCCGCGGTTCCGCAGGCGATCGAGCGGACCCACCGTAACCAGGGCTGGGCGGGCATCGGCTACAACTTCGTCATCGACCAGAACGGCGTCGTGTACGAGGGTCGCGGCTGGACCCTCCAGGGTGCCCACTGTCCCGGGCACAACGTGAGCGGCTTCGGTGTCCAGATCGCTATCGGCGGCGACCAGTCCCCCTCGGATGCGGCCCTCCGTTCGGCCCGAGCCCTGTACGACGAGGCGTGCCGGCGTACCGGCCGGACTCTGCTCAAGCGCGGTCACCGTGACGGCATCGCGACCGCGTGCCCCGGGCCGAAGCTCTACGCGTGGGTGCAGGCGGGCATGCCCGTCAGCGGCACTGGTGGCGACGGCGGGAACAGCACTCCGTTCCCGGGCCGAGGTGCGTTCGTCCTGGGCAAGACCCACCCGGCCGTCACCGTTCTCGGTCAGCGCCTGGTCGCCCACGGCTTCGGCCGCTTCTACAAGGAGGGCCCCGGCCCTCGCTTCACCGAGGTCGACCGCTCGGCCACGGCAAGTTTTCAGCGGGCGCAGGGCTGGAGCGGTTCCGACGCGGACGGATACCCGGGCCCGTCTACCTGGTCCCGCCTGATGGCTCCGGCAGGCCGCTGATGAGCAAGATGCTGATGCCCGGCTCCAAGCCGATCACGCTTACGAGCCTGCTGCCTGTCCGCTACCGCTCGCGAGCCGGGGCCTTCCTGGCAGCCCTCGGCGTCGCTGTGTCCGTCGCGGCCATCATCTACGCCGACAAGCCCGAGGTTGCCGTCATCGTCCAGATCGCAACCGCCCTCGGCCTGGTTGAGGCCCCGGCGCCGGAAGACGCCGAGTGAAACAAGCCCCCCTGCTGGTCCTCACGGACTGGCAGGGGGGCTCTTCGTCGTATCAGGGCTGGTCGGCCTTGGCGGCCTTCATGGCCTCGATCTCGTCCATCGTCATGACGGGCGTCTTCGAGCGCCGCGCCGCAGGCCGGGCGGGCTTGCCGCGCACCGCCGCCTTCTTCGGAACTGGCTTGCTCGCCGGCAACCGTTCAGGCCCCTTCGCGGCCTTGGCCGCCGCGAGGATTGCCACCCTCGCCCGCTCGACAGGTGCCAGCTCTGGGGGCCCCTGGACGGCAAGGTCGTCCCCGAAGAGGTCACGTAGCGGTGCGGCGTCCTCGTCGCACAGGTCGCGTTCGCGGGGCTCGCTGCCCGCGAGAGCCAGGGTGTAGCGGGTTGTGGGGCGGTCCTTGCTCTTGCACTGGTCGCATAGGCGCACGGTGATCGTCAGTTCCATTTAGGTGCCCCTCGCGCAACGTGACTCTGTTTGCGCTAATTGTCGCTCATTGCCGGGGCAGGGGACCGAGGGTGTCAGAGGGAGCCGGATTCGAGCCTCTGGAGGTAGCGGCTGCCCGTACGCCGGTCCCGCCCCATGATCTGAGCCAGAGCCGGGCCGGTGACCTCTTTCTGCTGCTCCTTGAGCTTGGCGACGGCCTCGCGGATCTCCGCGATGCTCGGGGTCGGACGGCCGGGTCGGCGCCGAGAGCGGGCCTTGGCCACCTCGTCGACCGGCAGCTCCTCGCCGTCAAGCGTCGTCTGCACGGGCACGGCCTCCTGGTCCTGGTGCTTCTCGGCCTCGACTACCGCCGAAGCTTCCGCCGGCACGGCCCTGGTGGCGCGGATGATCATGTGGGCAACGTGTCCGGCGACGATGCCCGGAACGGTGGAGACGGCCGCCGTGAGCGCCATGGACGAATGCATGTACCCGGCGGCTATCCAGTGGGCAACGATCTGTCCGACGACGGTCATGGCCAGGGCGCCGACAGCGCCGACGACGGCGGTTCCGCGGCCCTTCTCGCCCTTCTTTCGGGTCTCGACGAACCAGACGGCGAAGCAGGCGTAGACGCTCATGCAGACCGGCATTCCCGCTGCCGTCCACGCGCCCCATCCGGCTGTGCGGGCGAGCTGATACTCGCCCGGGGCGGACATCGCGAGGGCAACGGCGAGGACCAGGCCGCCGAGGACGTAGGCGTACCAGGGCATGCGGGCAGGCTGAGACATGGGGGTGCCTTTCGAGGGCGCTACGAGGTGAGGGAGGACTGCGGGAGCCGTCAGGCGTGGGACGGGCGGGCCATGGCCGCGCGGGCCTGGGCGGCACCTCGGCGGTAGTTGGCGACGAAGGTGTTCTCGTCAGGCCGTGCCTGGTCCGCTTCCTGGGGTGCGGCGAGCAGGTCGCGGGCGAAGTCGCCCAGCTCGATGCCTGCGCAGACGCCGCAGATGCCGGAGTCCTGGCCTGCGGGCAGGAGTCGGCCACAGCCGCTCGTCGCGCAGTCCGTGTAAGTACGCCAGTGACGCTTGGCCTCGGGCCGCTTGCGGTCGAGGCGGTCCTCGATCAGCTTCGAGGCGCTGTACAGCTTCCGGGGCAGGCCCTGTGTCACGGCGTCGGTGATCTCGGCGATGGTCGCACCACGGTCCAGCCAGTCAGCGAGGGACGGAACCAGCTTCGCGACCTGGCGCTCGGTGAGCCTGAGCCGGGGATCGAGCGCGGCGAAGCGCCGGAGGAGGCGGGCGGCCTCCTTCTGCTGCTTGCCGTCTTTCGGGCTCTCGCCCTCCCTTTCCGTGCCGGCGCCCGGTTCAGCCTGCGCGGGCTCCTCCTCGGCGGGAGGGTTGGGAGGGTTCTTTCGCCCGTACTTAGAAGAGTCCTTTTCCCCGTTAGGGGACGTGCCCGCTGTGCCGGTGGCCGAAGGGCTGGTGACCGGGCGGGTGGGAACCGGGGATGAAGCCAGGTTCGGCAGCTCGTACACATCCACGGACGAGACGATCTGGTTGGACTCCTCGTCGCGGCTGGTCTTCGTCACCCAGTACCCGAACTCCCTCAGCTCGGCCACGGCCTTCGCAACCGCGGAACGTCCTTGCGGGTAGCCATCAGAGAGCGTGCGGACGTTCTCCTTGACCCCGTTGGGCAGAGAGAGGACGAGAGCGAGGATGCCGCGCGCCGTGTGGCTGATACGCGGGTCCTGGATCGCCTTGTTGGCGATGATCAAGAAGTCCCGCTCATGCGTCGGGATACGATGGATCTGCATGGGGAGTGCTAGCTCCTGATGCCGGACCCCGGGGTGTTACCAGCACTCGCGGGGTCGCCTATTTAGCTGCACCTCTGACCAGGCACTTTGCGTGCCCGGCCGAACGATGATCAGCCTCGTTGTCGGGTTCAGCTTGACATGATCGCCACTCGTTGGTCAATCTTTACTCGTAGAACAAGACTCAGGGCTGTCCTGAGGGATGCGAGCAGACCGCGTAACCGAGACCCGAAGGGGGAGCCGTGCCCGCTTCCAAGATCGTCGACGAGCAAGAGGTCATCGACTGGATCCTTGACGGCAAGACGTACACGGAGATCCAGAGGATCTACCTGGAGAAGTACCACATCGAGACCACCATTCCGATGTGGTCCCGCTTCCGCGCCCGGCGAGGACTCGATACACGCAATGTGCGCGATGACGCCCTGACGCCCTGGAAGGTCAAGGACGAGCACCGGCACCAGTACCCGCCGATCATGCTCCGCTTCGAGGCGCGGCTAAGGGAGGAGACCCAGGCCCGCGAGCGCGGCGAGGAGCCCAAGCGCCCCCTGAGTGAGCGCGACCGGAAGCGCCTTGCCTCCTGGAAGCAGTCCCTGAAGACGGACGAGCATGACCTCGTCGTCCACTACGACCCGGACACCGAGCAAGGGTTCTTCCTGGTTCCGCGGAGGCCCGAAGACAAGGACCTCATCCGCGAGCCCGGCGCGTAGTAGTTCATCAGCCAACCCCTCAGACGGACCGGAAACCAACCTCGCTCAGACTTTACACCCGAACACTCGAACGCGCATTCGAACAGGGGCGGCCCCTCCGCACAGGGCGCCACCTCCCTCGCGTTCGAGCGCGCTCGCGCAACCATCCCCCGCCGGGACCGGAGGGGGGTTTTCCGTATGCCCGCTGACCTGCGCCTTTGTCGATCTTGAACGTGATCCAAATTGTCAGCGCCAGGTGCAACCATTGCCTACGGTCATGGGTCTGACTTGTCACCATCTGCTCGCGCGCAGCGATGGACCCTGTCGTTTTAAGCCAGTTGACACGGCAACAACCGGCCAAGTAGAAACGGACAGGGTGGTTCAATGTTTACACCAGGGGGGCTTTACGTTCATGATCAGTTTCGACGCGGTGCACCTTCCGCAAGGCACGTTCCTCACCGGCGATCCCGCCGCGTGGGACTGTGCCCTGATCGTGCGGCCGGAGACCCCGGCCAGCGACATGCGGGCGGCGTTCACTGCGGTCCGGCTGGCCGGGATGGAGCCGATCCCAGCCGCCGAGCATGAGCCCGAACTCCTGCCAGACGGAACGGTGCGATGGTGGCTCGTTCCGGTGGATGCGGAGGACCCCTTCACCGAAGACCAGCAAGAGGAGATCAACGCTTGAGGATTGTCGACCTCGTCCAGGCGCCCACCGTCCCCCGTGACGGCTGGGACCGGCCGCTTGTGGTTCCGAAGTCCGGGGGCAAGCCCGCTCCCCTTACCCGCACGACGACGTACATCGACTGCATCGAGGACAAGACCGCCCTGTCCGGATGGAAGTCGCGCATGACCCTGGTCGGGGCTGCGCGGCGCCCGTCCATGCTGGACGTGGTCAACCAGCTCGACCCTGAAGTCCCCGACGACAAGCGCCGGCTGAACGCCCTGACCGAGCAGGCCATGGAGATCGCCGGGGCCCACGCCAAGCGGGAAAAGGGTACGCACCTGCACACCCTGTCCGAGTTTGTGGACCGCGGCGAGCCGCTGCCCGCAGGCACCACCGTGGGCGATCAGCGCGACATGGCTGCCTACCTGGGCGCCACCGTCGAGTTCGACGTGAAGGCAGTGGAGAAGTTCGTCGTCGTACCCGAGCTGGGCACAGGCGGCACGTTCGACCGGCTCCTCCAGTACGCAGGGCCGGGCCCGGACGGCAAGCCGATCGAAGGTGACTTCATCGGCGACGTGAAGACCGGCAGCATCCAGTACGGCGGCCTCAAGATGGCGACGCAACTCGCTGTCTACTCGCGCGGCGAGCTATACGACTACAGCCGCTTCCCCGTGGACCCCACGGACAAGAAGGCGTTCGCCGCGTGGAAGAAGCGGGAGGTGCCGGCGGAAGAGGCAGCGCAGGCGTACAACGCCCTGCCTGGCGTGTCGCAGAAGTGGGGCATCATCATCCATCTGCCCTCAGGCTCGGCCCAGTGCACCTTGCACTGGGTGGACCTCGAAATCGGCTGGGCCGCCGCCAAGCTCGCCCGCGAGATCCGCGCCATGCGCGGCACGAAGGGCGCGATGCGCCCCTGGGTGACCGGCCTCACAAAATAGCCAGGTGCTAACCGCCGGCACGCGTGTTAAGTTTGACCCAAGAAAGAGGGAGTGAAGTGAAGGCAGATCAGGCAGAACTCGTAACGTCCTTCCCGGACGGATCTATCGGCATCACCATCAAGTACGGCAAGAGCTACGAGGACACATGGGCAGTCTTCCGTGGCTCCGTGAGGCAGGTCCGCGAGCTGCTCTGCGACTATTTCGGGTTCGAATGTAAAGATGTAACATCCCTCTCGCTGAGTGACCTCGTCGTCAACGCAACGAGCCTCGCCCACGGCAAGGGAAACATCGCCTCGATCCTCGACGCCCGGATCATTCCGGACGACACCGCAACCGCGGCGCCGGCAGACGATCCGTGGGCGGCTGCCTCGGCCGCCCCCTCCCAGCCCCAGACCGACAGCGGTTCCACCTGGATTCTCGGCGAGATCGAGAAGCAGACCAGCGTGGCCGACCTCCAGAAGCTGTGGGCGGCGAACCAGACTCACTTCGCCGACCCCTCCGTGATGACCGCATACAAGGCGCGTGGTCGGGCTCTGAAGACCGGGTGAGCCCGATGCCCGTCATCGTCCTCTGCCTTGTCCTGGCCCTCTCCGCGCCGAGCGCGGTCATCACTCCCAGGCTCTACGAGCCCACCCCCTATTTCCGAACTGAAGGAGAACCCGAGTGCCCCTGAACCTCGTCGAGATCGCGACCGCTGGCGGCGGCTGGCTCAAGCCCGCAGATGTGAAGGACGCCCCCGCCCTGCTGATCGAGGTCAACTCCTACGAGGCCCAGCGCCCCACCCCGAACGGGCCGAAGGACTCGGCCCTGTGCACGGTGACCGTCTTCAAGGACCGCGCCGCCCTCGACGCCCTCACCCCCGAGATCAACAAGGGGATGCGCATCGAGCAGACCCTCCTCGCCCGCGACCTCGCCCCGCTCGTGGGCCGCGCGACCATCGTCACCCTCGACCAGATCCCGCCCAAGCGGCCTGGCGCCTACCCGGCCTGGGTCTGGCGGCCGGTAGCGGACGCGGGCGTGCGACAGGCGGTCATCAAGTACGCCGAGGAGCGCGAGGCTGCTGTCGAAGCGGCCGTCGCAGAGGCCCCGGACTTCGACTGATCTACCTGAGGGGCCGGGGGCCGGCAACGAGGCTGGCCCCCGTCCCCAGGGCCCTCGGGCCCCTGCCTTTCCCGTACCGCCGACAGAGAGGAGACAGCAGTGCTAACCCCGGCCAGATCGCTCGCGCTGCACGCCGAGTCCGGCAAGGAGCTGCCCAGGATCGAGGCGTTCGACGCCCTGTACGCCATGGGGTGCCGTCCACGGCACGGCGAGGTCATCATGATCGCGGGCCGCTCAGGCACCCAGAAAAGCGGATTCGCCTTGTACTGGGCCGCGATGATGAATTTGCCGACGCTGTACTTCAGCGCGGACATGTCCCCCTTCACGGCAAGCTCGCGCCTGGCGTCGATGGCGTCCGGCGACACCACGGAGATGGTCGAGGCCGGGATGGCTGCGGGCGGACGGCACCGCCAGGAGTACCTGTCTGCACTTGCAGGGTCGAACATCACCTTCGCCTTCGGATCGCCGATCACCTGGAAGAGCATCGACGAAGAGCTGGAGGCGTTCGTGGAGCTTTGGGACGCCTATCCGCAGCTCTTCGTCTTCGACAACTTGATGGATTTCGACTCCGCCGAGAGCGATTACACCGAGCAGATGGCCGTGATGAGTGGCCTGACCGAACTGGCTCGCGCAACCGGTGCGACGGTCATGGTCCTGCATCACGCCTCCGATAAGTCGTGGGAGGCCAAGAGCGATCCATGGGCCCCGCCATCCCGTGATCAAGTCAAGGGCGGATTGTCGGAGAAACCGGAGCTTTCGCTCTCCGTGGCACTGGACCCGAATTCGCATGAGTACCGGGTCGCGGTAATCAAGCAGAGGATGGGCCCCTGCGATCCCACGGCCAAGAGGTACGCGTCGATGCGCTGCCACCCCGAGGTGACGCGCTTCTCGAAGCTCGAACGACTCGCCCCCGTTGCCGCGCCGGCACAGCACTGGTCCCCGACTGCCATCCTTCAGAAGCAGGGAGTGTAAAGATTGACCACAATCGCTGAGCGAAATCGCGCCAACCGGCGCAAGGGCGCCGCCTGGGAGACGGAACTCCTCGCGGGGCTGCGGTCTGCCGGCGAGGACGCTGAACGGCTGCGGCTGACCGGCGCCGAGGATGAGGGAGACCTCGTCATCCGCGAGGACGGCGGCGTGTTCACGGTCATCGAGACGAAGAACGCCCGCTTCGAACCGGGGCCTTTCCTCGACGAGGCCGCGCGCGAGCGGCTCAACTTCGCCAAGCACCGCGGGCTCGACCCCCACCAGGTGGACTCGATCGTCGTCGTCAAGCGCCGGGGAAAGAGCTGGCGCAGCGCCTTCGTGCTGACCACGGTCGAGGCGTACTTCGGACTGGACGCCGTGTGATCACGGTGACGTTCGAGGAGGAAGCCGAACGTGCTCGGCTGATATCCGAGCTGGCCCGGTTCGAGCTGAGCACTGCTGCGGGCCAGGGCCTCGACGAGCTCGGCTACGACGACCACAAGGGCTGGTTCGTCGGGAGGCGGGTGCCGTGAGGTTCGGCCGGATCGACAACGACGACCAGGAGCACGAGAAGCCGACACTCGAATCGGTCCTCCATCACTACGGCGTCGACTTCAACGACCAGCGCGCAACGGGCATGGCCGAGTGCCTGTTCCACGACGACCAGACGCCGTCCTTCTCCTGGAATACCGACCGACAGCTCTGGAAGTGCCATTCCTGCGGAAAGGGTGGCGACTCATTCACTTTGATCATGGAAAAGGAAGGCACAGATTTTGTCGGAGCGCGAGCCCTTGCGGCCTCTCTCTCCCTCGCAACGCGAGATGCTGGAGGAAGCGACCGCGACCTATCAGGCAGCGCTTACGGCGGACGCCGCGCGGTATCTCCTCGGCCGGGGAATCGGCCGCGAGCAGGCAGCTACGTACCGGCTTGGCGTCGTGGGTGACCGCCCGTTCCCGGGCCACGAGAAGTACAGGGGAATGCTCGCCATTCCCTACCTCGACCGCAGCAATGATCCGCTGACCGTCCGCTTTCGCTGCCTGCAAGAGCACGACCACCGCGCTTTCGGGCACGGCAAGTACAACACCATCAAGGACGATCCGCCACGAATGTACGGCGTTGGCTCCGTCCACAAGGCCGACAGCATTATCGAGGTCACCGAGGGCGAACTCGACCGGATCATCCTGGAGAAGCTCGGACTGCACGCGGTCGCGATTCCCGGCGCCTCCATCTGGCAGGGACGCCACAGGCGGATGCTCGCAGGCTTCAACAGGGTCCGTGTCTGGGGTGATCCCGACGATGCCGGCGCGGATTTCACCGCCCGGATCTGCCGGGCCCTCCGCTCCGCGAAGGGGATGCGGCTGAGTGCGGGCGACGTGACCGATACCTACGTGCAGCAGGGCCCCGAAGCCCTGCTCAGCCTAATCAAGGAGGACGAACAGTGACCCAGACCCCAGTGAAGAAGACCCCCGGCCGCAAGGCCGACCCACTGACCTCCGTCTTGGCGGAGATCCGCGCGGGGGCCCGAGCGACCCCGGACCTGCCCGCTCACCTGGTCGGCGGCAAGTACCCGGAACGCGGAGTCGACAACTACCGCCAGCGCGGGGCGGACTGGGCGGAGATCAACCGCGCCCGCGAGAGCCGGGGCCGTCTCGGCGTTGATGGCCTGGCCGTACAGGTCGCCTTTGCAGCGTTCGGTGGACGCACCCCGGCAGAGGTCCGCGAGGGCCTGGTCCAGCTTGCCTCGCTCGCCGTGGCCGCCATCGAGCAGATCGACCGCGGTGAGCAGTGAGCGAGCCCCTGCCGGGCAGTCCCGGCCCGACACTCACCCGCCTGTACGAGGAGCTGGAACCCGACGTACGGGAAACCGTTCTCGTCCGACTGCTGGACGGCTCCTCGGCTGAGCGCCTCGCCCTGGTCCTGCGCCGGCACGGGCACGCCGTGAGCGCGTCCACCATCCGCACGTACCGCCGATCCCTTCGTGATGGAGTGTAAAGTTTGAACCAGACGGAACTGTTGAACGACCTGCTTGCGACACCAGCCGCACCGGCCATTGCCGCACGGCAGACCGACCCCGAAAGGGACTTCACCCGTCAGATAGAGGTCACTGGCGACGCGGCCGAGGTGACCGTCCGGGGCCCCGAGGGCATCGACCCGGAGTCCACGGCTGCCGACGTACTCCGCTCGCACCAGCTCGACCCCACCGAGTGGGAGGTCACCGGCTTCCGGTCGAGCGAGTGGACCATGGCCAACGGTGAGCCGGGCGTCTCCGCCCGCTTCTCCTTCGGCCGCCGCAAGGTGTCGGCTGTAGTCGAGCGGCCGGACATCGACGAGCTTCTCGCCCTCTTCGACCAGGCACCCGGCTACGTCCAGGAGGACGTGAAGGGCGAGTTCACGTTCATCGTCGCCTTGGGCGACATGCAGCTCGGCAAAATCGACGGCGACGGGTACGCGGGCACGCTCACGCGGGCAATGCACTGCATCGATCGGGCGGTTGCCCTCCTCGCGGAGTACCAGAGCCGCTTCGACATTGAGCACGTCCACCTTGCCTGGCTCGGGGATCACATCGAAGGCTTCGTCTCGCAGGGCGGCGCGAACGTGTGGCGCACACAGCTCACCCTCACGGAACAGATCCGCCTCACCCGCCGACTGATGGCCCACGCGATCATCCGGTTCGCCCCGATGGCCAGCCGGCTGACGGTCGTTGCCGTACCCGGCAACCACGGAGAGGCAGTGAGGCCGGGCGGCAAGGGCGTGACCCGCTACGACGACAGCCACGACACAGACGCCCTGATTTCGGTCAGTGAGGCCCTGGCTCTGGCGGGCGAGGAATTCGCCCACGTCGAGGTGTACGTGCCCGAGACGGACGAGCTGACGGTCGTCGTCGACTGCGCGGGAACGGTCGTCGCCCACGCCCACGGCCACCAGTGGCGGCCCGGCAAGCACTTCGAGTGGTGGCGGGGCCAAGCCTTCGACAAGACGAGCGCGATGCACACCGCCGATCTCCTGCTCGCTGGACACCTGCATCACGAGTTCGTCGATACAGACGGTCCGCGGACCTTCATCCAGGTGCCGGCGATGGAGTCCGAGTCGACCTGGTGGCGGCACCTGAAGGGCACGCGCGGAGCGCCGGGCCTGATGGTCATGGTCACGAAGGACGGGGCCGTGCCGGTCAAGGAGGTGATCCGATGACGGCCTCAGCAGACTGGCGGGTCCTCGACCTGCCCGCTGTCGTGGCTCTCGCGGGCCGCGCCGCCCGCCGAATCGCGGACGGCTACGAGGACACGCTGACGATGGAGTACGAGGACGCCCGACAGGAAGCGCTCATCATCCTGGCGACGAAGCCCGGCATGGTGAACGAATGCCTGTCCGACCCTGCTCTCGGCCTCGGCGTGCTCTACCACCGCTTGGTCTTGGACCTGGTCGACCGAGTGAAGACCGTGGCCAAGTACCGCATCCGCCACACCTCCTACGAAGCGGCCTGCGAGGCTGCCGAGCGGGGGCGCGTGTGAGCGGATATGAGCGACGGCTCGTCGAGCACCTGCTTCCAGCCGTGTGGGACATGGAAGCGGCGTACGGCATCCGCAGCGCGCAGGCCCCGGACTCGGACATGCCAAAGGGCACCATCGACAAGAGGGCAGCGGGAACGCTGTTCGCCCACCTTGCCGATATCCGACAGGGCTGGAAGGCCGCGCCTCTTTCCCTGGCTGAGAAGCGGGCGCTGTTCATGCGCTTTGCGCTCGACTGGGACGACCTGCGGATCGCGGCCCGCGAAGGGGTCACCGACCGAGCGATTCGCTATCGCCTTGAACGCGGGGTCGGCAAACTCGCCGCCCATCTCAATGGCACCAACTACATCGACAGCTACGACGAACTGGAGGTCGCAGCGTGAGCGAACCCTCGTCCGAGAGCCCGGCCGAGGAGCCCCAGGCCCCCGCGGAACCGCCCCCCGGCATGAACCCGGAGGACTTCGAGTTCTGGGATGACGCAACCCTGACCTTCTACGAGCGCCATACAGACGGTTCGGTGATTGCTCGGCCCTACTCGGTCAACGAAGTTGCCCAGCACAAGGAGGAGCTGGCCCTCGACGGCCTATACGGCGAGGCCGGGTTCGCGATCGGCTACCTCGACGAGCGAATCGACCTGAGCCTCGCCTACCTGGCCCTGCCCGCACCGACCGCCGAGGAGACGGCAGCGCAGATACAGCTACTATCCGACCTTTCGGCCTACAGCGCCGGCACCCTGAAGCGGATCATCAAGGTACTGGCCGTCATGCTGAACAAGCCGCTCCGGCCCTGACCGATCCACCTGTACGCGTAACCACCTTAAGTCGCAGGCTAGTTGGGGCCCCCGAGGGGGCCCTTCTGGCGTTTCCGCAGGTAGAATGCCTGCATGACCTTCAAGATGACCTGGGCGCTGGCCTCCGAGCACGTAGACCAGTGGACCGGTGACGACTTCGCCGAGGCTGCGTCAGTGCTGGACCGAGAGGTCGGCGCCACCGTCTTGGCAAGCGGCATGAATGAGAGCGCCCAGGCACACTTCCGCGAGGCGTTCGTCGCCCCGGCCCTAGAAGGGGTAGCAAGCGCCGGCAAGGATGCTGTCGAGACTGGACGCGCCTGGGACCACGCGGCCGGTCCTCTACTCGTCGTCCTGGCCCCGGCCGCTTGACGAAGCTCATGGGGCGCGGGGACGCCGGGCAGCAAGGTCAGCCAGCGATGGCATCCGGCCACTGCCGGGTAGCTGTGGCTGGCCCACTCCTCGTCACCTTGATCCCTGGCGCGTAGGTTCGCCACATCAAGTGCTGGCAAGTTTGGGCAAGTTCCTCGCACTCCAGGGGGGCCGCAGGCAAGCTCTGGCACGGGAAGCGTAACCGGCGACGGAGGAGGACATCATGGCCCTGCGCATGCTCGGTAAGGACCCGAACAGCCCTGACGGCAACTCGCCCACCATCTACCTGGACGAGGAGACGGACAGGTACCTCGTCCAGGGGTACAAGGTTCTGGACGAGGAGCGGCTCAAGCAGTTGAACCTCCCCGCGCACGAGGGGGCGGTTGAGATTCCCCGCTATATGGTGCAGTTCTTCCTGGAAGCCGACAGGGAGGCAGCCCCCAAGGACGCCGAGCCGGAGGTGAGGAACGTTGACGAGTCCCCCGACGTTTAAGGAGCTGTTCCGCGACTGCCAGCGGACGGCTGTTCACCTGGAAGCCCGCGACGCCTACAGCAAGTCGGACTCGGCCTTCGTAGACTGGAAGGCCGGCAAGTCCATCGACCCTGCCGAGCGCTGGGCCTCCTGGCACGCCATCGTCTCAGAGGCGGTCTCGCGAGGCGTCGAGGTACGTCGGGCCCGCATTGTGTCGACACCCGTGAGCGAGTACATCCGCTTCGAGTATGACGTGACCGAAGGACTCAACGTCGCGGCAGGCGAGCGGGTGCGATGGCTCCCCCGGCGACACGCCTCGGATCTACTTCTTCCCGGGAACGACTTCTGGCTGTTCGACTCCCGCCTGCTATACCTGAATCACTTTAACGGCGAAGGTGAGCCCACAGAGCCCGAGATCACCGAAGACCCGGAGATCACGAAACTCTGCGATTCGGCCTTCGAGGCCGTCTGGAATCGGGCAACGCCGCACGCAGAGTTCACGGCATACTGAGCACTCTGCATAGGACTGTCACGCCAAAATGAAGCCGCCGGCATCTTCGAGCGCGCAGGAAGCCCGTAAGGCGCTCGGGAAACGTCTCGCAGAGATCCGGGAATCAGCCGGACTAACCAAGCGAGCCCTTTCCGTAAGTCTGGGCTGGCATGAATCGAAGGCTTCGCGCTTCGAGAGCGGCACACGCGCGCCCTCGGAGCGCGACCTTCGTGATTGGTGCAGAGTCTGCGCGGCAGACAGCGCGGCAGAGGATCTCGTCAAGACGGCCCGCGGTATCGAGGGCATGTACGTCGAGTGGCACAAGATGGAGGGCAACGGGCTCAAGTGGGCCCAGGAGTCCGCCCTCCCTCTCTGGGAGCGAACGCAGCACTTTCGCTTCTACGCACCGTCGCTCATCCCTGGGCCAGTGCAAACAGCTTCCTACATCAAGGCGTTGTTGACCTCCATCCGTAACCGTCGTGGCTTGATCGACGACGTAGACGCGGCTGTTGAGGTCCGCCTGGAGAAGCAGAAGATCGTCTACACGCCCCGCACGTTCGTCATCCTGCTGGAGGAGAGCGCCCTCTATAACCGCATCGGCGGGACGGACGTGATGGCCGGCCAACTCGGCTACCTGATCAGCGCCATGGCTCTGCCCACGGTGAGCATCGGCATCATCCCCCGAGACATCGACCGCCCGATCATGCCCGTCGAGAGCTTTTTCATGTTCGACGACCACACCGTCAAGGTCGAACTAGTGTCGGCACATCTCACGGTCGTACAGAAGCACGAGCTTGCATTGTATGCGCGGACGTTCACCGAGCTCCACGAACATGCCGTCATCGGCGCCTCTGCGCGTGAACTAATCACACGCGCCATCGAATCTCACGGGTGAACGTCTGGCAAGTTCCGGCACATTCCTGGAGTACTTGCCACCCCCTCTCTAGCTTTATTGGCACGGCATAGGGCGTGCTCCGGAGGGGCCAATGAAGATGGCAAGTACGGGCAAGGCAAGGGAGTTGGACGAAGCATCCGAGGGGAACGACGGGATCAGCGTCGCGGAGATCACTTCGTTGACCGATACCGTTCTCGGATTTCGGCTGGGAACCACGACCCGCACACAGTTGGACGGGTACGTGCCGCGACTTGCCAGGGAGTTGAACGGCCTCCTCGGCAAGGAGTTAGGAACCGAGGAGGACATCGAGGCGCAGGAACTCGTCCGCAAGGCAACCCGGCTGGTTGAACTCTCGGCCCGACCCACCGACGAGACCCCCACGTTCGGCACGTTCTTCTACCTTCGCGATGTCGCCAACCTGACGCGCCGGCTGTTGTGGCTCTACGCGGACCGGAACGGGCTGGATGCGCCGTGAGTGTCAGAGAAGATCAGATCGTCCGCGAGCTGTCCCACTACATCCACGAACACCCCGGCGAGCAGATGGCGCTGTTGCCCGTCTATGACGCGGCCGTTGATCACTCGCGGCATCGGGGCTGCACCCACGACCAGCGCTGCCCGCTCGTGATGGCAGGGGCCGTCGTCGTCGACGAACAGGACCGCGTCCTTTGTCTGCGGCACCAAGGCGCCTTTGCGCTCGCCGAGGCAGAACCCGAGGACCAGGACAACTCTCTCAGTGAGGCAGCCTTGCGCCTTCTGGCCGAGGAGGTGGGCGTCCGGGACGTATGGACAGAGCCCGGCACCGAGGGCCCCTTCCTGGTCGACGTGACGAGGCCGGGGCAGCACGGTTACGGAGGCCGCCTTCGGGTCGGCATGCGCTACCTCTTCCGGGCCCACTCTGGCTCCGTCTTCCCCTCCATGATCGAAACCGGCGCAGCAGCCTGGGTGCCCCTTCCTGAGATCGGCATCCCGTCAGTTCGCAGTCGCGTGGAGCACCACCTGATCGGAACCCGATGAGTCCTCGAAGCCAGCAGATTTCCTACGTTCTCAGTCTCATTGCAATCGGCGGCTCCCTCCTCCTTGGCATCTGGAGGGGCTGATGTACCAGCCCAGGGAGGCAGAGCGACCCTCCGAGCCCCCTCCGCCAGTCGGAACCATGAGGGCTACCAGGACACCGTCTGATGTCCGCATAGGGGACTTCGTCCTTCTCGACGGCAGCTATCAGCGGGTCCGAGACATGCGGGCCGCCGGCACCGCGGCCCACCGCGTTCTGCACTTCACCGGACGTGCCCCGCTGATCATGCGCACGCCCCGGATCGTTTGTCGGCCCATCGCACTCCGCTGAGTGCAGCCCAGTCGGCGTCACAACCCATCTCACGTAACCACGCAAGGAGCTTTGCCATGCGCTTTCGCAAGATCCACGGAGCGGGCAACGACTTCATTCTGTTCACGAACCCCACCCTGGGGGCCGCGACGGACTGGGCTAAGGAAGCAGAACGCCTCTGCGCCAGGCGGACCGGCGTGGGCGCAGACGGCCTGGTCGTCAGTCGTTTCGTCAACGACACCCCCACGGTGCTCGAAGTCGACTGCTTCAACGCGGACGGCTCGACCGCAACGATGTGCGGCAACGCGCTGCGCTGTGCGGCGTGGGCGGCCCAGAGCGATCAAGGCTTCCGCGCGATGCAACTCCGCATGGCAGGCGTCATGCACGAGGCCACCGTCGACACCGACTCCGTGTGGGTCACGGCCGAAGTGGGCATCATCCAGCCCCGCGTCTTGCAGACGATCATCAACGGCAAGCCGACGTGGTTCGACAGTGCGCACACCGGCACGGAACATGTCGTCGCCGTCGTGGAGAACGTGGACGCCATCCACACGGAAGTAGTCGGCCGAGTCGTCCGGCACCACAAGAACGTGGCGCCGCTCGGCACGAACGTCAACTTCGTCCAGCACCTCGGCGGACAGGCACTCAAGATCCGCACCTACGAACGCGGTGTCGAGGCCGAGACGCTCTCCTGCGGCAGCGGAGCCGTCGCGGCCGTCGTCATCGCCACCATGCGCGGCCTCGTCGCCAAGCGCGAGGTCACGGTCCACAACGAGGCCGGTGAGCCTCTCACCGTCCGTCCGCACGTCGACCACCCGAATCGGGCCGCCTGGGTTGGCGGGCCCGTCACCCAAACCTTCGAAGGGGTACTCGCATGACCCTCTTTCTCGACTCCAGCTCGAAGCAGGCGGCACAGAAGGCCGCCGAGGAACTCCGCGAGTGGGGGCAGGGCCGGCAGGGCCTCAGTGTCGCCCTCATCTACGGGCCCGTGTCCGCCGAAGACAGGCTCTACCACTCCAAGTGCCCCGTCGAGCAGCGGTCCGTGACCGCCTTGGGTGAGGCGCTCGAAGAGATCGGCGCGCGGTGGAACGTGCTGGACCCCACCCGGCCCGACTTCATCGAAGACCTGGTCTCGTACGATGTGGCCCTCTCGAACCTGCACGGCCCCTACGGCGAGGACGGCCGCGTTCAGGGCCTGCTCGACTACCTTCGCGTGCCTTACTGCGGCAGCGGGGTCGAAGCATCCGCGGTGGCCGCCAACAAGATTCTCTGCAAGCGGATCATGCTGACCCTCGGCGTCCCGACGCCCGGTTGGCGCATCTGGTCCGGCGGCCCGGTGAACTGGGGCGGCCAGGCCGCCATGGTGAAGCCGCCGTTCGGTGGGTCCAGCGTGGGCATGAGCCTCGTCCGTGACGCGGCCGATCTGCCCCGCGCCCTGGCGGAGGCCGCCGGCGAAAGCGGCGACGAGGTACTCGTCGAGGACTACGTGATCGGCACCCCCGTGACCGTGGGCATGCTGGAACTTCCCGGCGGCTCAGTCATCATCTTCCCGCCCCTGACCACTGAGGCGACCGACGCCGAGTTCTACGACGCCGACACCAAGCTCGACGTGGACTCCAAGGGTGCCGTCTCTGTTCGCGCCGCCGAGCTGGAACCCGTAGCACTGAACCGGATCACCAGGGACGCGCGGACGCTGTGGGACGGGATCGGGCTGCGCGGCTCGGCCCGCATCGACTTCATCGTTACCGAGGATGGCGACGCGTACGTGCTGGAGGTCAACAGCACGCCGGGCATGTCCCGTGACAGCAACTTCGCGGTCGGGGCGGCGATGGTCGGGCTCACGCACACGGATGTCGTACTGGCGATGCTTCACGAGGCCCTGGCTCGACCGCCGTACGATGTTCCCCTGCCCACTCCCGTGTTCTCCAGCACCACGGTGACGCGGGAGGCTGCCGCCTCCCTGTAGGAGCAATGCCGCTGTGCCGCACGTCCACGATGTCCCCATGTGCCGACAGCTCATCGCCCCCGCCGAATGGGATCTACATGGCGGATGGGCACTCGGGGACAGGATCGAATGGTCCAACCGGGCGTGCGGCCTGGCGTCGCTACGAATGATCCTGCTCGCCTACGGCCGTGAAGCGCCGACTGTCACGGAACTCCTCAAGCTCGCGGTCAAGCACGAGGTTCTGACCCCGCGAGGTGCCCTCCACGCCGGCATCGCCAATCTGGCTACCGACCTCGGCGTTCCTTCACGCGCGGAGCCAGTAGCCGCTGGGGAACTGCTCACCCGCCTCGACGAAGCCCCCCTGATCGTGTCGGTGACCGAACAGTTCCCCGACGACGGCCGCGCCGGAGGCCACCTTGTCATTGCGCGCGGCTACGAGGACGGCCCAGACCCGACCATCCTTCTTCGGGACCCGTCCGCCTGGGGGCAGATCAATGACCACGTCCCCCTGAGTCGCCTCGCCCCGTCCTACACGGGGCGTGCGATCACGTTCACCCCCCTGACCCGCAACGGAGAGTCCTAATGACCGAGGCAGAAGGCGGCCGAAGGATCGCCGTACTCGGGG
Source organism: Streptomyces sp. NPDC030995 (assembly GCF_055571215.1). NCBI lineage: Bacteria > Bacillati > Actinomycetota > Actinomycetes > Kitasatosporales > Streptomycetaceae > Streptomyces > Streptomyces sp. NPDC030995. The sequence goes on along the minus strand of NZ_JBVIFS010000001.1, from coordinate 403,956 downwards.
AGATGCTGGAGCTGGGCGACGAAGCGGTCGAAGCTCACCGCGAGGTGGGCCGCATGGCCGCCGAGAACGGTGTTGATCTCGTCGTGGCTGTCGGTGGACACCTCGCGAAGCAACTCGCCCTCGCGGCTGGTGCGGCAGGAGTGCCTGATGTGGCGCTCGTCGCCGACAACGCGACCGCCGCCGCATATGTCGACTCGGTGCTCGCCCCGGGAGACGTCGTGCTGGTGAAGGCTTCGCGAGGGGGAATGCTGTGGCAGGTCGCACAGGCCCTCACTGGGCAGCCCGTCACTGGGCTCTGACGAGCCCCCGCAGCCTTCCTCTCTAATCCGAGCAGCACGAGAGCCCCTGGTCTCATCGCAGACCGGGGGCTCTCGTGTGTTGTCGCCCAAAGTCAGCACCAAGTCAGCACGGGACGGGTGATCAGGGGTGTTCGGAGGTGCTTCCAGGTCAGCACCAAGTCAGCACGGGAAAAAGCTAGGGGCCCACCCCGGAGGGGGTGGACCCCATCTGACCTGCATGTTTGCCAGATCAGCAGTGCCGTGTTATGAGACCCATCAAACGTTGAAGCGGAACTCGACCACGTCGCCGTCCTGCATGACGTAGTCCTTGCCCTCCATGCGGGCCTTGCCCTTCGCGCGGGCTTCGGCGACCGAGCCGCAGGCGACCAGGTCCTCGAAGGAGATGACCTCGGCCTTGATGAAGCCGCGCTGGAAGTCGGTGTGGATCACGCCGGCGGCCTCGGGGGCGGTGGCGCCCTGCTTGATGGTCCAGGCGCGGGTTTCCTTCGGGCCGGCCGTCAGGTAGGTCTGCAGGCCCAGCGTGGCGAAGCCGACGCGGCCGAGGGTGGCCATGCCCGGCTCGTCCTGGCCGACCGACTGGAGGAGTTCGAGGGCCTCCTCGTCGTCGAGCTCGACGAGGTCCGCCTCCAGCTTGGCGTTCAGGAAGATCGCCTCCGCCGGGGCGACCAGCGCGGACTGCTCCGCCTTGAAGGCGTCGTCCGTCAGCTCGTCCTCGTCCACGTTGAAGACGTAGAGGAACGGCTTCGTGGTGAGGAGGTGGAGCTCGTGGAGGAGGTCGCCCTGCTCCGTGCCCTTGGTGATCCCGCGGGAGAAGAGGGTGTGTCCCTCCTCCAGGATCTTCTGGGCCTTCTCGACGGCGGCCAGGACCGCGACCTTCTCCTTCTGGAGGCGGGACTCCTTCGTCAGGCGCGGCACCGCCTTCTCGATGGACTGGAGGTCGGCGAGGATCAGCTCGGTGTTGATCGTCTCGATGTCGTCCTTCGGCGAGACCTTGCCGTCGACGTGGACGACGTTCTCGTCCTTGAAGGCGCGGATGACCTGGCAGATGGCGTCCGACTCACGGATGTTCGCGAGGAACTTGTTGCCCAGGCCCTCGCCCTCCGAGGCGCCGCGCACGATGCCCGCGATGTCGACGAAGTCGACCGTCGCCGGGAGCAGCCGCTGCGAGCCGAAGATGCCCGCGAGGACCGCGAGGCGCTTGTCCGGGACGCCGACGACGCCGACGTTCGGCTCGATGGTGGCGAACGGGTAGTTGGCCGCCAGCACGTCGTTCTTGGTCAGGGCGTTGAACAGGGTCGACTTGCCGACATTCGGCAGGCCGACGATTCCGATCGTGAGCGACACGTTGGCGACTTCCCGTAGCTGGAGGGGGCGGCGGCCCGGAGGTGGGCCACCGGACAGTTTACTTTCCGATGAGTGGCGGTCGATGTACGCGTGTCCGGGGCCCGATCCGGCGGCCTCCCCGCCTAGTTTGGTGGGGTGGAGCAATACAGGACGCGACCGGCCCCTCACCCCCAGCGACCCCCGAGACCCCGGCGGCCCCCGCAGCCCCCGGCGCAGCGCACGCGCCCGGCCGTCGCCGCCGCGACCGCCGCGCGGCGGATGCCCCGGCCCCGGCTGACCGGGCTGGGCGGCGGGCTGTTCTCGTGCGCCGCGATGGTGCTGGTCGGCGGGATCTGCTGGCTGCTCTTCGACTCCTCGCTCTTCGTCTACGGGCTGCTCTTCGTGCCCGTCGCGGCCGCCACCGGCGTCTGGGTGCGGCCCGCCGACCTGATCACCGCGCCGATCAGCGCCCCCCTCGCCTTCGCCGCCGGAGTGTGGCCCATCTCGGGCGGCTCCGGCGGCCTCGGCGGGCAGCTGATGGGCCTGGTGTCCGCGCTGTCCCTGCACGCCGGCTGGCTGTACGCGGGGACGCTGGTCGCCGCCCTGATCGTCGTGGTGAGGAAGGCCGTACTGATCGGCCGGCGCAGGCTCCCCAGGCGCGTCGCCTAGCTCTTCGCCCAGCGCTTCGCCTAGCTCTTCGCCGACGTCGCCTTGGCTGCCTTGGCCGTCTTGGTCGTCTTGGTCGTCTTGGCCGCGCCGGCCTCCTTCGCCGCGCCGGCCTCCTTCGCCGCCATCGCCGCTCCGACGATGCCCGCGTTGTTCTGGAGCTTCGCCGGCACGATCTCCGCCCGGATGCCCTCGATCAGCGGCAGGAACTTCTCCGGCTTGCGGCTGACGCCGCCGCCGATGATGAACAGGTCCGGCGAGAACAGCATCTCCACGTGCGCGAGGTACTTCTGGAGCCGGTGCGCCCACCGCTCCCACGTGAGTTCCCCGTCCTCCTTGGCCTTCACCGACGCGCGCGTCTCCGCGTCGTGGCCCTTCAGCTCCAGGTGCCCGAGCTCACTGTTCGGGACCAGCCGCCCGTCCGTGAACAGGGCGGATCCGATGCCCGTGCCCAGCGTGAGCAGGATGACCGTGCCCTCGCGCCCGCGCCCGGCCCCGTACGTCATCTCCGCGATCCCCGCCGCGTCCGCGTCGTTGAGGACCGTGACCGGCAGGCCGCCCAGCTCGCGCGAGAGCAGCGCCGCCGTGTCGACGCCGATCCACGTCTTGTCCATGTTCGCCGCCGTGCGGGTGACGCCGCCCGTGACCACGCCCGGGAAGGTGACCCCGACCGGGCCCGACCACGAGAACGCGCCGACCACCTCGGCGACGCAGCCGGCCACCCCCTCGGGGGTGGCCGGCTGCGGTGTCAGTACCTTGTGGCGCTCGCGCGCCAGGTCGCCACGGTTCAGGTCGACGGGAGCGCCCTTGATCCCTGAACCGCCGATGTCCACACCCATGATCTGCATGGACATACCGTACGAAAGGAGTTACTTGTCGGCGACCAGTTCGGCCGCTTCCGCGCGCAGGTCGCGGCGCAGCTCCTTCGGCAGGGAGAAGACGATCGACTCCTCGGCGGTCTTGACGATCTCGACGTCCTCGTAGCCGCGCGCCGCGAGCCACTCCAGGACCTCCTCGACCAGGACCTCCGGCACCGAGGCGCCCGAGGTGAGGCCGACCGTGGTCACGCCCTCCAGCCAGGCCTCGTCGATCTCGCTCGCGAAGTCGACCAGGTGCGCGGCGCGCGCGCCCGCGTCGAGCGCGACCTCGACCAGCCGGATGGAGTTCGAGGAGTTCTTCGAGCCGACCACGATGACGAGGTCGGAGTCGGCGCCCATCACCTTGACGGCGGCCTGCCGGTTCGAGGTGGCGTAGCAGATGTCGTCGCTCGGGGGCGAGACCAGCAGCGGGAACTTCGTCTTCAGCGCGTCGACGGTTTCCATCGTCTCGTCGACCGACAGAGTGGTCTGGGAGAGCCAGACGACCTTCGACTCGTCGCGCACCTCGACCTTGGCCACGTCGTCCGGGCCGTCGACGATCGTGATGTGGTCCGGGGCCTCGCCGGAAGTGCCGATGACCTCCTCATGGCCCTCGTGGCCGATGAGGAGGATGTCGAAGTCCTCGTTGGCGTACCGGATGGCTTCCTTGTGGACCTTGGTGACCAGCGGGCAGGTCGCGTCGATCGTCGCGAGCTTGCCGCGCGCGGCCTCCTCGTGCACCACCGGGGCCACGCCGTGCGCGGAGAACATCACGATGGAGCCCTCGGGCACTTCTTCCGTCCGCTCGACGAAGATGGCGCCCTTCTTCTCCAGCGTCTGGACGACGTACTTGTTGTGCACGATCTCGTGACGGACGTAGACCGGCGCGCCGTACTGCTCGAGGGCCTTCTCGACAGCGATCACGGCTCGGTCGACGCCCGCGCAGTAGCCGCGAGGGGCGGCGAGCAGGACACGGCGGGAAGCGGCAGCAGTCATGCCCTCCATCGTACGGGGGCGCCCAGCAGGCCGTTCGTCCCCCGTCCGCCACACACTTGATCGCAAGCGCGTCCACCGCATCACTCGGAGGGTCGATGGCGTCCGGTACGGAATCCAGTACGGCGGCACCGGTACCCCAGCGGGCCCCCGACGGGCGGCTGCGGCGGAGCCTCGGCTTCCGGGACCTGGTCGTCTACGGGCTCCTCTTCATCGCCCCCATGGCCCCGGTCGGGGTCTTCGGCACCCTGGACGCCAAGTCGCACGGAGCCGTCGCCCTCGTCTACCTCGCCGCGACCGTCGCGATGGCCTTCACGGCCTTCTCCTACGCCCATGGTGCGGGTCGCCCCGCAGGCCGGCTCGGTCTTCACGTACGCCCGCAAGGGCCTCGGCGAGGGGCCGGGCCTGATCGCCGGGTGGATGGCGATGCTCGACTACCTGCTGATCCCGGCGGTCGCGTACCTCTTCTCCGGGATCGCGATGAACGCGCTGGTGCCGGAGGTCTCCCGGTGGGTGTGGACGGCCCTGGCCGTCGTGGTCACCACCCTGCTCAACCTGTGGGGCGTACGGGCGGCCGCACGCGTGGGCTTCGCCGTGCTGGTCATGGAGATCCTGGTCCTGCTCGTCTTCCTGGTCGCCGCGGTGACCGTCCTGGTCCAGGACGGGGCGCGGCGCGGCTGGCTCTCCCCGCTGACCGGCGACGGCTCGCTCGGCTTCTCCGTGGCCGCCGTCCTCGGCGCGGTGTCGGTGGCGGTCCTCTCGTACCTCGGCTTCGACGCCATCGCCTCCTTCGCCGAGGAGGTGACGGGGGGCTCGGCGCGCGTGGCGCGGGCGGTGCTGTTCTGCCTGGCGCTGGCCGGGGTGCTGTTCATCGCCCAGACCTACCTGGTGGCGCTGCTCAGCCCGGTCTCCTCGGCGGAGCTGGCGGCCGATCCGGTGCGGCAGGGCCCGGCCTTCTACAACGCCGTGGAGTCCTCCGTCGGCTCCTGGCTGCACGACCTGGTGGCGGTCAGCAAGGCGATCGGGGCGGCCTTCGCGGCCCTGGCCGGGCAGGCGGCGGCCGGACGGCTGGTGTTCGCGATGGCCCGGGAGCGGCGGCTGCCGCGCGTGCTGGCGCACACCTCGGACGGCACCCCGCGGCCCGCGCTGCTGGTGGCCGCGGTCATCACGCTGATCGCGGCGGTGTGGGCGGCCCGGCGCGACGACGGGCTGGACCACCTGGTCTCGGTCGTCGACGTCGGGGCGCTGGTGGCGTTCACGCTGCTGCACGCCTCGGTGGTGGGCTGGTTCGTGGTCCAGCGGCGGGAGGGCGCGCCGAACTGGTGGAAGCACCTGCTGGTCCCGGTGCTCGGCGCGGCGGTGACCGTCGCCGTGATCGTCGAGGCCTCCTGGACGGCGCAGCTGGTGGGCGCGGTGTGGCTGGCGGTGGGCCTGGGCGTGCTGTTCGCTCAGCGGGGGCGGGGTGGTGCGGCCTGAGCGGGTGGCGCGGGGCGCCCTGAGCGGGTGGCGCGGCTCCGCTGCCGGGGCTCCACCCCGGACCCCGCGCCTCAAACGCCGGCGGGGCTGGGGTGGTGCCCCCGGGCGGGGTCTTGGCCATCGGGCCGGTCCGCGGAGTCCCTCCGGGGCATCTCCTCGTCCTCGCGCCTGCGGGCATGTCCCGGCCGCCAAGGGTGGTTGCGCGCTCGTCCTGCGGGGACGCCCCGGAGTGCCCCCGCTCCCCGCGTCGGACAAGGCTCCGCCCCGTGGGCGGGAGCGCGCCGCACTGCCACCATCCCAGCCCCGCCGCGATGGAGGCGCGGGGTGTGGGGCGGAGCCCCACGAGCCGGGCCGCGACACCCTGCACGCGCCTGAGACGCTGTCAGCGCAGCCGGATAGCCTGCGTGCATGGGTCTGAATACGTCGGCCGAGGCGCCGCTGCCGGTAGGCCAGGTGTCCCGGCTCATCGGGGGCTGGATCGAGCGGCTCGGTCAGGTGTGGGTGGAGGGGCAGATCACCCAGCTCTCGCGGCGGCCGGGGGCGGGGGTGGTCTTCCTGACGCTGCGCGACCCGTCGCACGACATCTCGGTCAGCGTGACCTGCTTCCGCCAGGTCTACGACGAGGTCGCGGACGCCGTCTCGGAGGGCGCGCGGGTCGTCGTACTGGCCAAGCCGGAGTGGTACGCCCCGCGCGGGCAGTTGTCCCTGCGGGCCACGGAGATACGGCCGGTCGGCATCGGCGAGCTGCTCGCCCGGCTGGAGCGGCTCAAGCGGTCCCTCGCCTCGGAGGGGCTCTTCGCGCTGGACCGCAAGAAGCCGCTGCCCTTCCTGCCGCAGCTGATCGGGCTGGTGGTCGGGCGGGCCTCGGCGGCCGAGCGCGACGTCCTGGAGAACGCCCGGCGCCGCTGGCCGGCGGTCCGCTTCGAGGTGCGCAACGTCGCCGTCCAGGGGGTGCACGCGGTGCCCCAGGTGATCCAGGCGGTCAAGGAGCTCGACGCCCTGCCCGAGGTGGACGTGATCATCGTGGCGCGCGGCGGCGGCAGCGTGGAGGACCTGCTGCCCTTCTCCGACGAGGAGGTCGTACGGACGGTCGCGGCGGCCCGCACCCCGGTGGTCTCGGCGATCGGCCACGAGCCGGACTCCCCGCTGCTGGACCTGGTCGCGGACGTACGGGCCTCCACGCCCACGGACGCCGCGAAGAAGGTGGTCCCGGACGTCGGCGAGGAGCTGGAGCGGGTGCGCCAGCTGCAGGCCCGGGGACTGCGCGCGGTGAGCGGGCTGCTCGACCGGGAGGAGCGGGGGCTCGCGCACGCCCTCGCCCGGCCGGTCTTCGTGCACCCGCAGCGGATGGTGGACATCCGGGAGGACGAGGTGGACGCGCTGCTGGCGCGCAGCCGGCGCACGCTGGGGCACCTGCTGGACCGGGCGGACTCGGAGCTCTCCCACACCCTCGCCCGGGTGGTGGCGCTGTCCCCGGCCGCGACCCTGGAGCGGGGCTATGCCGTCCTCCAGCGGGCCGACGGGCACGTGGTGCGCTCGCCGCAGGAGGTCTCGCCGGACGAGGTGCTGCGGGCGCGGGTGGCGGAGGGCACGTTCTCCGTACGGGTCTCCACCGACGACGGCGACGGGGCGGCTCCCGAAGAATCGGCCGCCGCGGCCGCTGCTTCGGAGTAACGACACACGGCCGCAATCATGCGGTCGCACGACACGCACAGGATGGAAGAGGGAATGGCAGAGGCCGAAACGGCGCTGGGGTACGAGCAGGCCCGCGACGAGCTCATCGAGGTCGTCCGCAAGCTGGAGGCCGGGGGGACCTCGCTGGAGGACTCCCTCGCGCTCTGGGAGCGCGGCGAGGAGCTGGCGAAGGTCTGCCGGCACTGGCTGGAGGGGGCCCGGGCCCGGCTGGACTCGGCGCTGGCGGCGCGCGAGCCCGCCGAGGAGGAGTGACTCCGGTCACCGCCGAGGGATTTAGTTGAAAGTTCACCTACTTTCGCCGTAGAGTCGAGGCATCGCTCCACGCTTCACCTCCGTATGGAAGAAGGCTTTCCGATGTCTCTCGTTCTTGACTCCGCCGCGCAGGACCTGCTGTTCCGCGAGGCCCGTACCGCCAACTCGTTCTCAGACGAGCCGGTCACCGAGGAGCAGGTGCAGGCGATCTACGACCTGGTGAAGTACGGCCCCACCGCGTTCAACCAGACCCCCCTGCGCATCACCCTGGTCCGCTCCCCCGAGGCCCGCGAGCGCCTCGTGAAGCACATGGCCGAGGGCAACCAGGCCAAGACCGCCACCGCCCCGCTGGTCGCGATCCTCTCCGCGGACAACGAGTTCCACGAGGAGCTCCCGCAGCTGCTGCCGCACTTCCCGCAGGCCAAGGACATGTTCTTCGCCGAGCGTCCGGTGCGCGAGCACTCCGCGCTGGTCAACGCCACGCTGCAGGCCGCGTACTTCATCGTCGGCATCCGCGCCGCCGGCCTGGCCGCGGGCCCGATGACCGGTCTGGACTTCTACGGCCTCCAGAAGGAGTTCCTGGACGACGACCACACCCCGCTGATGGTGATCAACATCGGCAAGCCGGGCGAGGACGCCTCGTTCCCGCGCTCCCCGCGCCTGGCGTTCGACGAGGTCGTCACCACCGTCTGAGCGCAGACGCCGCAGCCGCGCGAAAAGGGCCGTACCCCCGGGATCCCGGGGGCACGGCCCTTTTCGCGTACACGCGTACACGCGTACGCACTACCGCCTACGCACCCTGCTTGAACTCCAGCGCCGCGGCCATCGCGCCGAGCTGCTCGAAGGAGGCCGTCCCGGTCACCACCGTGACGTAGCCCTGCTCGCGCCGCACGAGGGCGTCGTACTTCTCGCCGTCCCAGCGCTCCCAGGCCGTGTCGCCGACCTGCTGCGTCTGGCCGGTGGCCGTCGCCTTCTGGGTGACGCGGGTGAGGTGGGCGGGCGAGGTGTCCGTGGACTGCTCGATCGCCACGTACTGCTGGTCCGGGTCGAGGAAGCCCAGGTGCCAGGCGTTGGCGTTCTTGCGCTCGTACGTCACCGAGGTCGCCCGCCACTGCTCCGGGAGCCCCACGGGGGCCGCCACCGGGTACGGGGCCGCGCGCCTGGCCGTGAGCGTCTCCACCCGGTACTCGACCGGGCGCGTCGGATCGGCCTTGTCGTCATGCGGGATGAAGAGGTAGACCCCCATCCCCGCGACCACGAGGCCCACCACACCCAGCGACCGGACCATGTCCCAGATCGTCTGCTTGCCTTTCATACCTGCCACGGCACCATCGTCCCGCATCGCCGGGGGCGATCACCGCCGGGGTCACCCTCCGACGGACGGCGCGTCGGACGCCGGCGGAGCGCAGCGGGCCGCAAGATGTCCGCTCAGGCCAATCAGATGACCGATATTCCGCTCATACGTGACCCGCTCTGCTCAATATGTCGACGTACCGATAGAGTTCCAGCACCCTCACTTCCCGGCCGTCGCCGTACAGAAAGGTGCGCTCCGATGACCGAGCACAACCTGCCGCCCCAGCTCGTAGTCTCTCCGGAGGCCCCCGACCGCAACCTCGCCCTGGAACTCGTACGGGTCACCGAGGCCGCCGCCATGGCCGCCGGCCGGTGGGTCGGCCGCGGCGACAAGCTCGGCGCGGACGGCGCCGCGGTCAACGCGATGCGGACCCTGATCTCCACCGTCTCGATGAACGGCGTCGTCGTCATCGGCGAGGGGGAGAAGGACGAAGCCCCCATGCTCTTCAACGGTGAGCGGGTCGGCGACGGCACCGGCGCCGAGGTCGACATCGCCGTGGACCCGATCGACGGCACCACCCTGAACGCCAAGGGCATGCCGAACGCCATCGCCGTCCTGGCCGCCGCCGACCGCGGCACCATGTTCGACCCGTCCGCGGTGTTCTACATGGAGAAGCTGGTCACGGGCCCCGAGGCCGCCGACTTCGTCGACATCAACGCACCCGTCTCGGTGAACATCCGCCGGGTCGCCAAGGCCAAGAACATGGCCGTCGAGGACGTCACCGTGGTCATCCTGGACCGCCCCCGCCACGAGGGCATCGTCAAGGAGATCCGCGAGACCGGCGCCCGGATCAAGTTCATCTCCGACGGCGACGTCGCGGGCTCGGTCATGGCCGTCCGCGAGGGCACCGGCGTGGACCTGCTGCTCGGCATCGGCGGCACCCCCGAGGGCATCATCTCGGCCTGCGCCATAAAGTGCCTCGGCGGCACGATCCAGGGCAAGCTGTGGCCGAAGGACGAGGCCGAGCGCCAGAAGGCCATCGACGCGGGCCACGACCTGGACCGCGTCCTGCACACGAACGACCTCGTGTCCGGCGAGAACGTCTTCTTCGTCGCCACCGGCATCACGGACGGCGAGCTGCTGCGCGGCGTCCACTACCGCTCGGAGACCGCGACGACGTCCTCGCTGGTCATGCGCTCGAAGTCGGGCACGATCCGGCAGATCGACTCGACGCACCGCCTGTCGAAGCTGCGCGCGTACAGCGCGATCGACTTCGACCGCGCGCTCTAGTCGGCGGCTCGGCAGCACGAGAGGGGCGGTCCGTGTGCGGCGGACCGCCCCTTCCGCGTGTACGCGTACCGCAGCAGGTCTACGGGGCTTCGCGGCCCCGGCCTGCGGCCCGCGGCAGCGACTGCCGGGTGCACCGGGCGGCCTGCGGCGCCGTTTCTCGGGGCTCCGCCCCGGACCCCGCGCCTCAAACGCCGGCGGGGCTGAAATCTGCCGCCGGCGGCGCTGAATCTCAGCCCGCGGGGCTGAATCTCAGCTCGCGGGGCTGAATCTCAGCCCGCGGCGGCGATGGGGCCGGTCCCCGGAGCCTGGCGCAGCTCGGCCGCCCTGCGCCGCATCCTCGTCAGCACCACCCGGCGCTCGGCCGCGGTGAGCCCGCCCCAGACCCCGTACGGCTCGGGCTGGAGCAGCGCGTGCTCCCGGCAGGCGACCATCACCGGGCAACGCGCGCAGACGCGCTTGGCAGCCTCCTCGCGGGAGAGCCGGGCCGCGGTCGGCTCCTTGGACGGCGCGAAGAAGAGTCCCGCCTCGTCGCGGCGGCACACCGCCTCCGCGTGCCATGGGCCGTCCTCCGCCCGCGCCGGCACCCGCGGCTTCGGCACGGCCGCCGGGCGCCCCTGAATGCTCTGGACGGTGGCGACCTGCAGGGACTGATGCGGCGGATGCGGCACGGTCTACTCCTGACGACGGATACGTGAGCGAGAGACGACGCACCTGTCCCTACCCGCTGTACGCGCCCCTATGCACCGTGTGCCATGGGTCGACCGGGGTTCGGCCGAAACGAGCCCCTGCGCGCGTCAGCCGTCGTCGCGCTTGCGCAGCCTGCGGGCCAGGTCGACCAGGCGGGCGCCGGGCTTGGGCCGCGCCTCGATGTTGCCCAGCAGGGCGAAGCCCCGGACGATCACCACCGGCGCCTGCGGGTCGGTCTCCCCGCGGCCCTCGCCGCGCACCTCGAAGTTGCCGAGGACCCCACTGCCGTAGCCGCGCAGGGTGACGTTCTCCGGGACCAGGACCTCGACGTTGCCGAGGACGCTGGTCACGTTGATCTCGGTGACCTGCTGCTCGAAGACCGCCTCGGTGAGGTCGATGGTGATGTCGCCCATGACCGAGACCGCGCGGGTGTGCGCGCCCGGCCGCCAGCGGCCCTTGCGGGCGGAGCTGCTGCACACGGCGACGATGGTCTCGGTGTAGCCGGCGGAGCCGGTGGGGCCGGTGGCCGGCGCGGCGTACGCCGGGTGCGCGGGCGGGGCGTGGACACCGCCGGGCGCGGGCAGGTCCCGTACGAGGACTTCCAGTTCGCCGACCGTCTTGAAGGCGTACAGCGAGTCCAGGCGGTCGGAGTGCTCCTCGGCCGTCAGGCGGCCTTCGGCGAGGGCGTCGGAGAGGATCTGCGCGATCCGGTCCCGGTCGGCGTCGGAGGCACGCAGATCGGCCGGTGCGGCGGGGGCGGCGGGGTGCTTTTCCAGGTCCACGCCACCCAGCATAGCCAGACACGATAGATCGCGATACTCCTCAGTGGAGTCCCGCGCCCTCCCAATGAGCCTTACCTCACAGACGAAGCGCCCGGAAGAGGTCCTACGCTGGTTAACCGCGCTGCCAAATGGTCGCCAGTGCTGTCTGCCGAGTGAGGAATGACTGCCGTCATGCCAGAGTTTGCGTACACCGACCTGCTGCCCCTGGGCGAGGACACCACCCCCTACCGGCTGGTGACCGCCGAGGGCGTGTCCACCTTCGAGGCGGACGGCCGTACGTTCCTCAAGGTCGAGCCCGAGGCGCTGCGCAAGCTCGCCGAAGAGGCCATCCACGACATCCAGCACTTCCTGCGCCCCGCGCACCTCGCGCAGCTGCGCCGCATCATCGACGACCCCGAGGCCTCCTCGAACGACAAGTTCGTGGCCCTGGACCTGCTGAAGAACGCGAACATCGCGGCGGCCGGCGTCCTGCCGATGTGCCAGGACACGGGCACGGCCATCGTGATGGGCAAGCGCGGCCAGAACGTCCTCACGGAGGGCGGCGACGAGGCGGCCCTCTCGCGCGGCATCTACGACGCCTACACCCGGCTGAACCTGCGCTACTCGCAGATGGCCCCCCTCACCATGTGGGAGGAGAAGAACACCGGCTCGAACCTGCCCGCGCAGATCGAGCTGTACGCGACCGACGGCGGCGCGTACAAGTTCCTCTTCATGGCCAAGGGCGGCGGCTCGGCCAACAAGTCCTTCCTCTACCAGGAGACCAAGGCGGTCCTCAACGAGGCCTCCATGATGAAGTTCCTGGAGGAGAAGATCCGTTCGCTCGGTACGGCGGCCTGCCCGCCCTACCACCTGGCGATCGTGGTCGGCGGCACCTCCGCCGAGCACGCGCTGAAGACCGCGAAGTACGCCTCGGCGCACTACCTGGACGAGCTGCCGACCGAGGGCTCCGCCACCGGCCACGGCTTCCGCGACCTCGGCCTGGAGGAGAAGGTCTTCGAGCTCACCCAGAAGATCGGCATCGGCGCGCAGTTCGGCGGCAAGTACTTCTGCCACGACGTGCGCGTCGTGCGCCTCCCGCGCCACGGCGCCTCGCTGCCCGTCGCGATCGCCGTGTCCTGCTCGGCCGACCGCCAGGCCACCGCGAAGATCACCGCCGAGGGCGTCTTCCTGGAGCAGCTGGAGACGGACCCGGCGCGCTTCCTGCCGGACACCACGGACTCGCACCTGGACGAGTCGGCTGACGTGGTCTCCATCGACCTGAACCAGCCGATGGACGAGATCCTGGCGACCCTGACCAAGCACCCGGTCAAGACCCGCCTCTCGCTGACCGGCCCGCTGGTCGTGGCGCGCGACATCGCGCACGCCAAGATCAAGGAGCTGCTGGACTCGGGCGCGGAGATGCCGCAGTACCTGAAGGACCACCCGGTCTACTACGCCGGCCCCGCGAAGACCCCCGAGGGCTACGCCTCCGGCTCCTTCGGCCCGACCACGGCGGGCCGCATGGACTCCTACGTCGAGCAGTTCCAGGCGGCGGGCGGCTCCAAGGTCATGCTGGCCAAGGGCAACCGCTCCCAGCAGGTGACGGACGCGTGCGGCACGCACGGCGGCTTCTACCTGGGCTCGATCGGCGGGCCAGCGGCGCGCCTGGCCCAGGACTGCATCAAGAAGGTCGAGGTCCTGGAGTACGAGGAGCTCGGCATGGAGGCGGTCTGGAAGATCGAGGTCGAGGACTTCCCGGCCTTCATCGTCGTGGACGACAAGGGCAACGACTTCTTCCAGAACCCGGCCCCGGAGCCGACGTTCACGCACATCCCGGTGCGCGGTCCGGGTCTCTAGCGCGGCTGAGGGCCCCTCCCCCGATCGGGGGAGGGGCCCTCACGCATGTCCACCCATCGGCAGATGGCAAGCCTGCGGGCTCCGGGCGAGGCTTGACCCGTACCCAAACAGCCTCTGCACAACGGGAGTTCATGATGCAGAACCGCACCCGCGCCCTGGCCCTCGCCGGATCCGCCGCCCTGGTGGCCACCCTGGTCGCGGCGGCCCCCGCCCCGGCGGCCCCGGCCGCGGCCAAGGCGAAGCCCGCCGCCGTGCACGGGGGCGGCACGGTGGTCTTCCCCTACGCCCCCAAGGAGGACGACATCCGTTTCACGGTGGACGCCGAGGCCGTCCCGTGGAGCAGGCCCCACCCGTCCAAGGGCCTGGAGCAGGGCCTGCCGACCGACGCCCGCGGCCGGGTGACCGTCTACCACCACATGCCGGCGGAGAACTTCACCGGCGTGGCCGAGGCGGAGGTGGACTGCATGGTCACGGGCGGCAAGACGGCCACCATCACCGCCGTGGTCACGAGCTCGAACGTCGGCTGGGAGGGCAAGCGGATCGGCATCAGCGTCCAGGACGGCGAGCGCGGCGGCCCCGACCGCGTCGGCTTCTCGTGGGCCATCGTCAACGTCGACGTGAAGCCCGACGGCTCGGTGGCCGAGCCCACGGTGGGCACCTGCATGGCCCCGGCCCCCTTCACCGAGGTCACCAAGGGCGGCTTCAAGGTCACCCCGGCACCCCTGGCCCCGCGTCCGGCGGCCCAGCAGTAGGACCTATTCGGTCCGGGCGGAAAACCCGGCCGCGCGCAGCAGTTCCGACAGGAACCGGGCCTCAACGGGGGTGGCCCGGTACCCGTCGCGCACGGCGGCCAGGACCTCCGGGATCGTCGGCTCCGGCATGGCGTCACCCTGCCCTGCCCGGGAGGGGGCCCGCATCCGGTTAACGTCGGGGACACGACCCCGCACCTGACCGTTCACGCCGGTTTGCAAGGATTTCCCCATGGCAGCGAGAACCTCCTCCCCCCGCACCGCCCGCGACACGCGGGTGGTCGCCCACCGCGGGGCCTCCCACGAGCACCCCGAGCACACCATGGCCGCGTACCGGCAGGCCATCGCCGACGGGGCCGACGCGCTCGAATGCGATGTGCGGCTCACCGCCGACCGGAAGCTGGTGTGCGTGCACGACCGGCGGGTGGAGCGGACCTCCGACGGGCGGGGGGTGGTCTCCGAGATGACGTACGAGGAGCTCGCCGCGCTCGACTTCGGCCGGTGGAAGGGCGAGGAGCACGTCGGAGTGGGGGTGCTGCTCTTCGAGGACCTGCTGCGGGAGGCGCTGGCCGCGCCGCGGGCGGTGGGGCTCGCCGTGGAGACCAAGCACCCGACGCGGGCCGGCGGCCTGCTGGAGGCCGAGCTGGTGCGGATGCTCCGGGAGTACGGGCTCGCCGACGGCTCCAGCGGCCTGGTCGAGGTGATGAGCTTCTCGCGGACCGCGCTGACCCGCACCCACCGGCTCGCGCCCGGTCTGCCCACCGTCTTCCTCATCGAGCGCAAGGTCAGGCCGGTCCGGCCGCCGTTCGCGACCCACGCGGGCCCGGGCATCGATCTCGTACGCCGGGACCCGGGGCTGGTGGCCCGGCTGAAGGCCAAGGGGCTGTCCGTGCGGGTGTGGACCGTGGACGAGCCCGAGGACGTGGAGCTGTGCGTACGGCTCGGCGTGGACACGATCATCACCAACCGGCCGCGGGATGTCCGCAAGCTGCTGCTCGACATGTGAGGCGGGCGAGGCGGGCGAGGCGGGTGAGCCGGGTGAGCGCCCGGCCGGGGTGCGCCGGCCGGGTGTGGGGGCGGGTCGGGCGTGCGGGTTTACGCGCTGTGCCGGTTTACACGAAGTGCCGGTTTACACGAAGTGCCGGTTTACACGAAGTGCTGGTTTACACGAAGTGCTGGTTCGCGGAGCCGTTGCAGGGCTGCAGGCGCAGCGGCTCGTGGGCCGCGGCCACCGTCAGGCACGTGCCCTGGGAGGCGGCGGGGCGGATGGTGGCGCCGTCGCGGAGGAACTGCTGGTTGGCGCCGCCGTGGCAGTTCCAGATGATCAGGCCGGTGCCGGAGCCGTAGTTGGCGCCGGGGGCGTCGAGGCAGCGGTCCTGGGTCAGCTCGATGTGGACGGACTTGCGGGTGGCGTCGTACCACCAGCCCTGGTTGCGGCCGCCATGGCAGTCCCAGCCGAGGATCGCCGTCCCATTGGCGCTGGAGCCGCCCTTCGCGTCGAGGCAGTTGCCGGTCGCCTCGTTCTTCAGGGTCTTGAACCGGTCGTCCCAGGCCCCGGCCTGCAGCACGGGCGTGCCGGTGCTCGCGGGGTCGGCGCAGGCGGCCTCGCGCAGGCCCGAGTCGTAGATCTGGGTCAGGCAGGACGCGAAGGCGCCGTGGCCGCGGTGGTTGGGGTGGAAGGACTGGCGGGTGGTGTTCTCGTCCCACGGGAAGTGGTCGCCGAGGTCCAAGTAGAGGCCGCGGGCCCAGGCGTCCTCCATGCAGACCTCGTGGCCGTGGAAGAGCCGGGAGTTGTCGAGGTACACCGCGCCGGAGTTGCGCGCGGCTTCCCGCATGCCCTTCTCGAAGGTGGGCACCGCGTAGTTGCGGCCCCAGGTGGCGTCGGAGTCGTAGCCGGCGCAGCCTCCGGGGAGCTTGCCGGGGAAGTTCGGGTTGTCGTAGAAGTCGGGGCCGATGGGGCTGGGGTAGCCCATGAGGACGAGCTTGTAGTCGGAGTCGGCGTATCCGGCGTCGCGCATGACCGTCTTGAGGTCCCCGACCGTGGCCTCGACCTTGGGCCTCAGGCCGTCGACGCGGGCCTGCCAACCGGGCCCGTACTTGGGCTCGCAGGTGCCCTGGCTGAGGATCCAGCGGGTCACGCAGTCCGTCATGACGGGGCCGAACTGAAGGTCGTCGTTGGCGCCGACGCCCAGCAGCACCATCTTGATCTTCGTGTTGCGGGCCTTGATGGCGAGGTTGTCGCTCTGCACCAGCTCGTCGGCGTACTGCTTGCTGCCGCCGATCCTGATGTTGCCGGTGGAGCCGCCGGAGCAGGCCACGTTGAAGGTCAGGTCGGCCGGGATCCCGGTACGGTGGATCGCCGAGTCGGGCGAGCGGTGGCACTGGTTGGACGGGGTGTTGGTCGCGGGGTCGTAGCTGCCCACTCCCTCGCCCGAAATCTCACTGTCGCCCAGCGAGATCAGGCCGGTTTTGCGCTCGCTCAGCGGGCGGACGGCCGGGTCGCCGTAGATCTTGGTGGCCTCCGCGGCGCGGATCGCCTCCAGCTCGGGCGTGAGGGGGGTGACGGCCGCCGCCGGGGCCCCGGCGGTGGCCGCTGCCTGGGCCGACGGGGTGATGGCGGTGACGCCCCCGAGGGCGGCCGCGATCGCCGCGGCCGCGGCGAAGGTAGATCTGAGCATGGGTCTCGTACGCGCACGTGTCATGAACGCCTCCCCAGAAGTCAGTGTTACCCACGGTATTTACTGACCGGTAAGGGAGTTGGGAACACTTCGAACCAGACGATTGCTCAAGTTTTTGAGGAGGCCAGAGAAATGACTGAAGATCAGCAGACCGATGCGTTCCGGATCGAGCACGACTCCATGGGCGACGTACGGGTGCCCGCGCACGCCAAGTGGCGCGCCCAGACCCAGCGCGCCGTGGAGAACTTCCCCGTCTCGGGGCAGCGGTTGGAGCGCGCCCACATCGAGGCCCTCGCCCGGATCAAGGCCGCCGCCGCCCTCGTCAACGCCCGGCTGGGCGTGGTGGACCAGGACGTCGCGGACGCGATCCGGTCCGCCGCCGACGAGGTCGCGGACGGCCGCTGGGACGACCACTTCCCCGTGGACGTCTTCCAGACCGGCTCCGGGACCTCGTCCAACATGAACGCCAACGAGGTGATCGCCACCCTGGCCACCGAGCGCCTCGGCCGCGAGGTCCACCCGAACGACCACGTCAACGCCTCGCAGAGCTCCAACGACGTCTTCCCGTCCTCCATCCACATCGCGGCCACCGCCGCGGTCACCCACGAGCTCGTCCCGGCCCTGCGCCACCTCGAGATCGCCCTGGAGCGCAAGGCCGCCGAATTCGCCAAGGTGGTGAAGGCCGGGCGGACGCACCTGATGGACGCCACCCCGGTCACCCTGGGCCAGGAGTTCGGCGGGTACGCGGCCCAGATCCGCTACGGAATCGAGCGGCTGCACGCGGCCCTGCCCCGCCTCGCCGAACTGCCGCTGGGCGGCACCGCGGTGGGCACCGGGATCAACACCCCGCCCGGGTTCTCCGCCGACGTGATCGCCGAAGTGGCCGCCGCCACCGGCCTTCCGCTGACCGAGGCCCGCGATCACTTCGAGGCCCAGGGGGCGCGGGACGCGCTCGTGGAGACCTCGGGGATGCTCCGTACGGTCGCCGTCTCGCTCACCAAGATCTCCAACGACCTGCGCTGGATGGCGTCCGGGCCGCGCACCGGATTGGCCGAAATCAATCTCCCGGATCTCCAGCCGGGCTCTTCGATCATGCCGGGGAAGGTCAATCCGGTGATCCCGGAGGCCGTCCTGATGGTCGCCGCACAGGTGATGGGGAACGACGCCACCGTCGCCGTCGCGGGCGCGGCCGGCAACTTCGAACTCAATGTGATGCTCCCGGTGATGGCCAGGAACCTCCTGGAATCGATCCGGCTGCTCGGCAGCGCGAGCCGCCTGCTCGCCGACCGCACGGTCGACGGGATCACCGCCAACGAGGCCCGGGCCAGGGAGTACGCCGAGTCCTCGCCGTCCGTGGTGACCCCGCTCAACCGCTACATCGGCTACGAGGAGGCCGCCAAGGTCGTCAAGAAGTCCCTCGCCGAACGGAAGACGATCAGGGAGGTCGTGCTGGAGTCCGGCTACGTCGAACGCGGCGCCCTCACCGTGGAGGAGCTCGACGAGGCCCTGGACGTGCTGCGCATGACACGCCCCTGAACCACCCTCGGGCGGGGGCCGTATTCGGCCGATTCTCATCCCCGAACCCCTCGGTGACCTGCACCGCAGCGGGCCCGCGGGCCCCCGCCCTAAGATCTCCGCATGACAGGTACTTTCAAGCCTGGGAGCGGCGCGGCGCGAAGCGCGGCGGCGAGCCCCGCGCAGGGCAGGCGCTGGGCGCCCGGGGAGCAGATCCTCTGGCGCTACCGCGACCACGCCCCGGGGCTGAAGGGCCCGGTGCACATCTGCCGCCCGGTGACCGTGGTGCAGGACACCGACGAGCTGCTGGCCGTGTGGATGGCCCCCGGCACCGAGTGCGTCAGGCCCGCGCTCACCGACGGCACTCCCGTCCACGCGGAGCCGCTCGCCACCCGCTACACCGCGCCGCGCACCACCGTGCGGTCGCGCTGGTTCGGCGGGGGCGTGCTGAAGCTGGCCCGGCCCGGGGACCCGTGGTCGGTGTGGCTGTTCTGGGGCAACGGCTGGCGGTTCAAGAACTGGTACGTGAACCTGGAGGACCCGCGGTCCCGATGGGCCGGCGGGGTCGACTCCGTGGACCACTTCCTCGACATCGCCGTCTACCCGGACCGCAGTTGGAAGTGGCTGGACGAGGACGAGTTCGCGCAGGCGCAGCGCTCGGGCCTGATGGACCGGGAGCAGGCGCGGGAGGTGCAGGCCGCCGGGCGGGCGGCCGTCGAGGTGATCAAGGCCTGGGGGGCGCCGTTCTCCGACGGCTGGCAGGACTGGCGGCCGGATCCGGCCTGGACGGTTCCGGTCCTGCCCGAGGACTGGGACCGCACCCCGGCGCATATGACGTCATGAGACCCTTGATGCGCCCCCAGGGTTCAAACGTAGGATCGTCCCCCGCGAGGTCGCGCGCGCGGGACGGTGCGGCCGGGCCGAGCCTCCGCAAGTGTCCTGCGGGACGCGGGACTTGACCGGAGCTCGACGCAGGACGAGAGGCAACGAGGGGCGGGGGTCCGCCGCAGGAAGTTTGGGGGAGGATCCTCGGGGCGATGGTGCCCGGGCCGCTGAGCGGGTATACCGCGACTGACCGAGTTGAGTGCAGCGCACATCGAGCGCAAACGGACGGAATTCCACGCGTGACGGAGTACCCCACCTCCCAGGAGGGCCCGCAGCCCGTCGCCTCCGGCGGAGGGACGGACGAGGCCGGCCACGGCAAGGCGCCCATCGCCGCGGCCGAGGCCGTACGCACGCATGCGCTTGGCTCCGGCGCCGGCCATGCCGAGGAGCCGGGCTCCGGCGCGGCGGCGGAGGCCTCCGACGCCCGCGCGGCCCGATCCGCGGCGGGCCCGGGCGGCCCCGGCGGTGGTGCCGGGCTCCCCCGGCCCCGCAAGGCGGCCGCGGGCCCGGGCAGCGCCCGGCCGCGGGACGGCGAGGCCGCCCTCAACGCGGCGGGTCCGGGCGGAGGCCGGGGCGCCGCACGGCCGGCGGACGGCCCGCAGGGCAGGGACGGCGAACCGACCCGCACCGCAGCGGCCGGCCCGGACGCGGCCCGCGATGCCGACGGCCCGGCCCGCGGCCGGCGTGGCATCGGGACCCCGCCCGGCGCGGACGCCGAATCGGCGGGCGCCGCGCAGGACGTCCCCAGGCAAGGAGCCCCCCGCCCCGCCGCGGGCGAGCCCGTGCGCGCCGCGCAGGACGGCACCCCCGGGCAGGAAGCCGCGTACCCCGCCGGAGGCGACGGGCAGCAAGCCGCGCACACCGCGGGAGGCGACCGGCAGGGGGCCGCGTACCCGGCCGGGAGCGAGCCGGCCCGCCGCGAGGGGGACCGCCTGCGTTTCGTCGGCGCCGCCACCCGGCGGATCGCCCGCGGCATCGACCTCGACGAGATCGTGCTCGGCCTGTGCCGGGCCACCGTGCCGACCTTCTCGGACGCCATCCTCGTCTACCTGCGCGACCCGCTCCCCGTCGGCGACGAACGCCCCGTCGGCCCGGTCGTTTTAAGGCTCCGGCGCACCGACCGGCTCCGGCCGATCGACGACCTCACCGACAGCAGCAACAGCACCATCGGCGCGGGGACGGACCTCGCCGGGGCCGCGGGGGCCACCGGCGAGCTCGACTTCAGCCAGTTGCCGCTGGTCGGCCCGCAGGGTGACCTGCCCGCGGCCGAGCTGTGCGAGATCATGCCCGGCGGCGCGCTCGCCGAGGTGCTGCGCGGCGTACGGCCCGTCTTCGGGTCCGCCGCCGGCGCGAAGGAGGCGCTGGCCGAACTGCTGGGCTCGGAGCACCCGGTGCCGCGGGGCAACCGGGCCGTCCTCGCGCCCTTGCGCGGCCGCCGCCGGGTGATCGGCGCCGCCGTCTTCCTGCGTACCCCCGAGCGTCCCGCCTTCGAGCAGAACGACCTCCTGGTCGCCGCCCAGCTCGCCACCCACACCGCGCTCGGCATCGACAAGGCGGTCCTGTACGGCCGCGAGGCGTACATCGCCGACGAGCTCCAGCGCACCATGCTGCCCGACAGCCTCCCGCAGCCCACCGGGGTGCGCCTCGCCTCCCGCTACCTGCCCGCCGCCGAAACGGCGCGGGTGGGCGGCGACTGGTACGACGCGATACCGCTGCCCGGCAGCCGGGTCGCCCTGGTCGTCGGCGACGTCATGGGCCACTCCATGACCTCCGCCGCGATCATGGGGCAGTTGCGCACCACCGCTCAGACCCTCGCACAGCTGGACCTGCCGCCCGCCGAGGTCCTGCACCACCTGGACGAGCAGGCGCAGCGCCTCGGCTCCGACCGCATGGCCACCTGCCTGTACGCCGTCTACGACCCCGTCGCGCACCGGATCACCATCGCCAACGCTGGCCACCCGCCGCCGGTGCTGCTGCACCTGGGCGGCCGCGCGGAGGTGCTCCGCGTACCTCCCGGCGCCCCCATCGGCGTCGGCGGCGTGGACTTCGAGGCCGTGGAGCTGGACGCGCCCGCCGGGGCCACCCTGCTGCTCTACACCGACGGCCTCGTGGAATCGCGCCTGCGTGACGTGTGGACCGGCATCGAGCAGCTCCGCGAGCGCCTGGCCACCACCGCCCAGCTGACGGGCCTGGACCACCCGCCGCCGCTGGAGGCGCTCTGCGACGACGTCCTGGACATGCTCGGCCCGGGTGACCGGGACGACGACATCGCGCTGCTCGCGGCCCGCTTCGACGGGATCGCGCCCAGCGACGTCGCGTACTGGTTCCTGGACCCGGAGGAGACCGCCCCGGGCCGGGCCCGCCGGTTCGCCCGCCGCGCCCTGACCCGGTGGGGCCTGGAGGAGCTCCAGGACTCCCTGGAGCTGCTGGTGAGCGAGGTGGTCACCAATGCCGTCCGGTACGCGGAGCGGCCGGTGACCCTGCGCCTGCTGCGTACGGACGTACTGCGCTGCGAGGTCGGCGACGACTCCCCGCAGCTGCCCCGCCAGCGCCGGGCGCGGGACACCGACGAGGGCGGCCGCGGCCTGTTCCTGGTCAACCGGATGGCCCGCCGCTGGGGTGCCACCCGGCTCAGCAGCGGAAAGGTCGTCTGGTTCGAGCTCGCGCTGCCCGGGACGCAGGAGCGTCGCTGACCCGAAGACGAAAGACCGCCGCCCCGCAGCCTTCACGGCTGCGGGGCGGCGGTCTTTCGGTGTGGCGCGGTGCCTACTGCCCGGGCACGAACGGCGGGTCCGGCGGCTTGGGACCGCCGGTCTTGGTCGCCGTCGGCGTCGGGGTCGGCGTCGCGGTCGGCGACGATCCGGTCCGGGTCGGCGTCGGGGTCGGCGTCGCCGTCGGGGACTGCGGCGGGGTGCTGCTGGACGCCGGCGCGCTGGAGGACTGGCTCGCCGAGGGCGACGGGGAGGCGCTGCGCGACGGCGCCTGGACGGCGCCCATGTCCGCCTCGGGCAGCTGGAACTTGCCCGTGTCCTCGCCCTTGAGGACGGCGAGGGTGTACGCCTTCCAGATCGAGGCGGGGAAGCTGGAACCGCCCAGGCGGCCGAGGCCGGCCGCACCGGTCAGGGTGACCTGCTTGGCGGTGCCGGGCTCCTCACCGAAGATCGCGACGACCGTGACCAGCTCCGGGGTGTAGCCGGTGAACCAGCCGGAGAAGTTGTTCTCGGTGGTACCGGTCTTGCCCGCGGCCTCGTAGGCGCTGCTGCGGACCTTGTTGCCGGAGCCGCCGTCGTCGTTGACGACGCCCGTGAGCACCTTGGTGACGGTGTCGGCGGTGCGGCGGCTGATGGCCTGCGCGCCGATGGGCTGCGCCGGCTCGACCTCGCGGTCCTTGTGCTCGGCCTTCTTGATGATGGTCGGCGTGACCTTCTTGCCGTGGTTGTCGAGGGTGGCGTAGACGCCCGCCATCTCCACGGTGTTGGCGCTCATGGTGCCGAGCGCCATGGCCGGCTTGTCCTCGGGCCAGCCCTCACGGTCCTTCATGCCGAGGGCCAGGGCCGTCTTCTTCACGACGGGCGGCTTCACGTCCACGATCATCTGCGCGTAGACGGAGTTCACCGAGAAGTTGGTGGCGTCCTGGACCGTCATCATCGGGTCGCCGAAGTTGCGGTCTTCCTGGTTCTGCGGGGCGAACGGGATCTTGCTGCCGACGACCGCCCGCTTGCTGGTGCCGTCGTAGAGCGCGTTCGGGGTGATCGGCTTGCCGTCCTGGGTGGTCGCCCCGGTTTCCATGGCGGAGGCGAGCACGATCGGCTTGAAGGTCGAGCCCGGCTGGTAGTCCTTGCGCAGGGCGTTGCTCGACCAGTGATCCTTCAGGCTCGTACCGCCGTACATGGCGACGATGTGGCCGGTCTTCGGGTCCACGGAGGTGGCGCCGGCCTGCACGCTCTGGTCCTGGGGGCGGCCCTTGGTGTTCTCGCGTTCGAGCTTGGACTCCAGCTCGTCCTGGACGGCCTTCTCCAGGGCTTCCTGCTTCTTCGGGTCGATGTTGAGCGTGAACGTCCAGCCGCCCGCGTCGATCAGCTTCTTCTCGACGCCCTGGCTGACGAGCTCGGCCTCGGCGGCCTGGACCAGGTAGCCCTTCTGGCCGTCCATGCCCATCGGCGGCTGGGGCGGCTGGGGCTCCGGGAACTTCAGCTGCTGGCGCTTGGCCTCGTCCAGCTTCTTCATGTCGACCATGTTCACGAGGGTCGCGTTGTAGCGGATCGTGATCCGCTTCTTGGTCTCCTCGCTGGCGGTCGACCAGTCGTACTGGCTGGGCGCCTGGACGAGGGTCGCGAGGTACGCACCCTGCTCCAGCGTCAGCTTCTCGGCGTCGACCCCGTAGTAGGCCTGGGCCGCGGCCTGGATCCCGTACGCGCCGCGCCCGAAGTAGCTGGTGTTGAGGTAGCCCGCGAGGATCTCGGGCTTCTTCATGCGCTGGTCGACCTTGAGGGAGATCACCAGCTCCTTGAGCTTGCGGCTCGCCGTCTGGTCCTGGGTCAGGTAGTAGTTCTTGACGTACTGCTGGGTGATCGTGGAACCGCCGGCCTTGCCGCGGCCGGTGGCCGTGTTCCACAGGCCGCGGGCCAGGCCCTTGAAGTCGATGCCGCGGTCGTCGCGGAACGACTTGTTCTCGATCGCGATGAACGCCTCCTGGACGTCCAGCGGGATCTTGTCGATCGGCAGGATCTCGCGGTTGACCTTGCCCTTGCTGGCCATGATCGTGCCGTCTGCGTACTTGTAGACGTTGCTCTGCTGGAGGGCCTGGTTGTTGGGGTCGGGCTCGTCCACGTAGAAGTAGAGGCCGATCAGCGCGGCCATGCCGAGCAGGACCAGCCCGAGGAACGTGCCCAGGATCTTCTTCCATGTGAAGAAGCGGCGTATGCCCGTGCGTTTACCGGCACTTGCACTGCCCTTGGTGCCCTTCGCGCGTCCGCTCGGCGCACGCCGCGCACCGCGCTGCTGCTGCGCCTTACGCACTTCTGCTCGGCCCATCGCTCCCGCTCCGCTCGATTACCCCCCCGACGTCAGCTCAGAAAGCTAACACCGCAGGCTGTGACAAAGGTTGGTCAACCGTGACCAATACCGGTCAATTCGGACGTGAGAATCAGCACCCACATCACTGGAACCGACGCCCACCTAAGCCGAAGGGTTGCCGTAGCGCAAAAAAGTGATATCACTTTGCTAGGCGGTTGGACCGACCGCGACCTAGGAAACGGGGCATACCGTGACGAATGAAATCGCGACACCGGACGGCGTACGGGAGTTCACCGCACACAGCGTGGGCGGCGGACTGGCGCTACTGCTCGGACTGGCGGGCCTGTTGGGCGGAGCGGGCCTCATCGTGGGCGGCGCGCTGTCGACGGCCGTCGCCGTGAAGGTGGCGCTGATCGTGACCGGCGTGCTCCTGATCCTCACCTCAGTGATCGCGATGAGCGGGCTGAACACGGTCGCCCCGGGCGAGGCCCGGGTCGTCCAGCTGTTCGGCCGCTACCGGGGGACGATCCGCGCGGACGGACTGCGCTGGGTCAACCCGCTGACCTCGCGCGAGAAGATCTCCACCCGGGTGCGCAACCACGAGACGGCCGTCCTGAAGGTCAACGACGCCTACGGCAACCCGATCGAGCTGGCGGCGGTCGTGGTGTGGCGGGTAGAGGACACCGCGCGGGCCACCTTCGAGGTCGAGGACTTCACGGAGTTCGTCGAGACCCAGACCGAGGCGGCGGTCCGCCACATCGCGATCGAGTACCCGTACGACGCGCACGAGGAGGGCGGCCTGTCGCTGCGCGGGAACGCCGAGGAGATCACCGAGAAGCTGGCGGTCGAGCTGCACGCCCGGGTGGAGGCGGCCGGGGTGCACATCATCGAGTCCCGCTTCACGCATCTCGCGTACGCTCCGGAGATCGCCTCCGCGATGCTCCAGCGCCAGCAGGCGGGGGCGGTCGTGGCGGCCCGCAAGCAGATCGTCGAGGGCGCGGTGGGCATGGTCGAGCTGGCCCTGACCCGCCTGGCGGAGGAGGAGATCGTGGACCTGGACCCGGAGCGCAAGGCCGCCATGGTCTCGAACCTGATGGTGGTCCTGTGCGGCGACCGCGCCGCCCAGCCGGTGGTCAACACGGGCACCCTGTACCAGTGACCCCGGGCGGCGAGGAGAAGCCGGCGGGCCGGCAGGCGCGCAAGCAGGTGCTGCTGCGGCTCGACCCGCAGG
Organism: Streptomyces sp. NPDC030995; assembly: GCF_055571215.1. Lineage (NCBI taxonomy): Bacteria > Bacillati > Actinomycetota > Actinomycetes > Kitasatosporales > Streptomycetaceae > Streptomyces > Streptomyces sp. NPDC030995. Next base: position 378,432 of record NZ_JBVIFS010000001.1, on the reverse strand, counting down.
TGTACGAGGCGCTGGCCCGCTGGGCGGGCGAGGAGCTGCGCAGCGCGAACGCGCAGATCGAGTTCCTGCTCCGCCGCGCCCTCGCCGAGGCCGGCCGCCTCCCCTCGGGCCCGGGCCCCATCCCGCGCCGGGGGCGCCCCCCGAAGCCCACGGACTGACCGTTGCCGGGGCTGAACTTCAGCCTCGCCGGGGGGGGGGGGGGGGGGGGGGGGGGGGGGGGGGGGAGGAAGAGGGGGGGGGGGGGGGGGGGGGGGGGGGGGGGGGGGGTGGCGGGGGGGGGGGGGGGGGCTTCCAGTGCGGTTTCCGGGCGCAGATGGACGCGGCGGTGCAGGGTGGGGAG